>CAZUBV010000005.1:0-25883 GCA_964618875.1 uncultured Flavobacteriaceae bacterium | reverse complement strand
ATGGGCCTTAAAGCAGAAGTTGTAGAGGTACAATCGATCGATGAACTAGAACGATTAGGTACTGCCAAACTCAAAGATAAAGTAGTGTTTTTCAACCGACCTATGGAACCTACACTAATTAATACATTTGCTGCCTATGGCGGTTGTGTTGACCAACGCTATTCGGGTGCAGAAGCTGCTGCGAAGTATGGTGCTGCTGGCGTGATCGTTCGTTCTATGAATTTGCGTATTGATGATTTTCCGCATACCGGAGCTATGAGTTACGGTGATTTACCATCAGATAAGAGAATCCCAGCTGCAGCCATTAGTACGAAAGCAGCGGATTTACTTTCTGCCACTTTAGCGTTGAATCCAAAAACCCAATTTTATTTCAAGCAAAATTGCAGGAGTTTTCCGGATGTAAAATCGTACAATGTTATTGGTGAAATAAAAGGGTCCGAATTTCCTGAACAGGTTATAGTTGTTGGAGGCCACCTCGATTCTTGGGACCTTGGAGACGGATCGCATGACGATGGCGCCGGAGTAGTACAATCTATGCAGGTGTTAGCACTATTGGGGCAATTGGGCTATCGTCCTAAACACACCCTTAGAGTAGTGCTTTTTATGAACGAGGAAAATGGCCTAAGAGGAGGTAATGAATATGCCCGTGTAGCAAGTACTCAAGGAGAACAGCATGTGTTTGCTCTTGAAAGTGATAGCGGTGGGTTCACCCCTAGAGGATTTTCTTTTGATACGTCAAAAGAGCAATTTGAAGTAATAAAAAAATGGGAATCCTATTTTTATCCGTATCAAACTGATCGATTTGAGCTAGGAGGAAGTGGTGCTGATATCGGTCCATTGAAGCCACAAGGATTGATTTTAGCTGGTTTACGACCAGATTCCCAACGGTATTTTGACCACCATCATTCGGATAATGACCGCTTTGATCACGTAAATCGAAGAGAATTAGAGCTGGGTGCAGCTGCGATGACATCGCTAGTTTATCTCATGGACAATTACATAAAAGAAGTAACGAAATAATATATTCATTTAAATCATAGACTATGCAAGAGGGTATTTACGCTCGATTCAACACTACAAAAGGAGAAATTTTAGTTCAACTTACGTATGACAAAACCCCTGGGACAGTTGGGAATTTTGTTGCTTTGGCTGAGGGGAATCTCGAGAATACATCAAAGCCACAAGGAACACCATATTACGACGGATTAAGTTTTCACCGGGTAATCGCCGACTTTATGATTCAAGGCGGTTGTCCACTTGGTACAGGTACAGGTGATCCGGGTTATAAATTTGACGATGAGTTTGTTGCTGATCTTAGACATGACACTCCGGGTGTACTTTCTATGGCAAATGCAGGACCTGGAACAAACGGAAGCCAGTTCTTCATAACGCACACCGCAACGCCATGGCTAGATGATAAACATACTGTTTTTGGTAAAGTAGTCGAGGGACAATCTGTAGTGGATACGATTGCTCAAGGTGATAAAATCACTACCCTTACCATTGAACGAGTGGGTGCAGCAGCTGAATCTTGGAATGCAATTGAAGCATTTCGGACCTTTGAAAACTCTCGTGCAAAACGCATAGAGGCTGCAAGAAAAGAGGCCGAACAAGCGCTAGAAAAACTAGCTGCTGGCTTTGACCGAACCGAATCAGGACTTCGTTACAAATTCATTCAAAAAGGAAATGGTGCTGCTGCCGTATCAGGCAAAAATGTAAAGGTTCACTATGAGGGCTCCTTAGAAAATGGACAGGTGTTTGATTCATCCTTTAAACGTAAAGATCCGATTAGTTTTACTCTAGGAATTGGTCAAGTAATTAAAGGCTGGGACGAAGGAATAGCACTTTTAAAAGTAGGGGATAAGGCACGTTTTGTAATTCCATCCCATCTCGGATATGGTGAGCGCGGGGCTGGAGGAGTAATTCCGCCAAATGCTACGCTTATTTTTGATGTAGAATTGATATCCGTTTCATAATATGATCTCTGAAAAATATCCAATCGGGCCTTTTTCAAGGCCCGATGTCATAACAGAGCGTGATTTGAATATTGCGCTTGATAGCCTTTTGGCTCTGCCAGACACACTTAGCAATTTGGTAGCAAATTGGACTGATGAGCAGCTGGATACGCCGTATAGAGAAGGCAGTTGGACCGCTAGACAATTAATCCATCACCTTGCGGATAGCCATCTTCATAGTTTTATACGGTACAAATGGGCGCTTTCTGAAAATACCCCTTTAATAAAGGCATATGATCAGGACGGATGGGCGGTCCTTGCTGATGCTCAAATGCCCATTGAAAGTTCGTTGGTGCTTTTAAAGTCAATACACCAAAAGATTGTTTTTATCTGCCGAGAATTATCAGATGAGCAGTGGAATAGTGCCTTCATTCACCCAGAGACAAAAAAAGAGCGTGATCTCAAAGAGAACACGCTTCTTTATGCTTGGCATGGAACACATCACTTAGCGCACCTTGAACAGCTAGCCCAAAAAATGGGTTGGTAATCCATTACATGGAATCACCAAAAAATAGGGCGTTCATCAGCAGTCGGTTAGTGCCGTACCAGAACGCTCTAAAGTTGGTGTTGTCGGTGAAACCAATGACTTTTCCTCTTCCGATAGAACGAATCGATATCGCCGAGCTTCCGCTTAATACCTTTACATTTTCTTCTGAAATATAACCACTTAGCAGTGGGCTATTAGAATAAAGAATAGGGTTTTCGAAACTGTTTGTTCTTGGCTCTATAAACAAGTTGGTATTTCTAAACAGTGCTATTTTATCTGAAGTGTAACCAAAATTAATCGGATGCGAACGATCGATCTCAGCTTCAAATATAGCCCCTCCCGTTACTTGTGCTCCATAGTAGTTTTCACTGTCTTTAAATAGTAAATTTTTTGCTGGAGCTATGCTCGCTTTTCTAGTTTCAAAATTGAGCAGGTCATTGTTGTTAAGCCAGTTGAGTGCACTTCGGAATCCGATCAGTGTTCCTCCACTTTTTACCCAATTTTTCAATTGCTCTGCAGCTTTTTCACCAAGTGGATTTGGTCCGTACCCGAAGCTTGGGATTATTATATCACTATATCTTGTTAAATCAACACTGCTAACTCGAGAAGCTTCAAGTTTTGTGAGTTGAATTCCATATCGCTGATCAAATAAATGCCATATTTCTCCGGCATCATATGAGCTTATACCATCTCCTACTAATAAGGCGACTGAAAGTGGTTTAACAGGGTCTAGTTCATTGCTTCCCAAATCGATTCCTCGGGTAAGACCCGTGCTGACCGAATGTATCTCTAATGGATGATTTTCGGCGATTTCAGAAAGTAGCTTGTAGATCTCGTCTTGTCGTTCTTGTTGGTTTTGCAACGGAACAACGAGTGTTCCGTAATCATACGACTTGCCTTCGAGCTCGAATGGACGAAGAGCCACTTTTACACGAATACCCTTGCTTGTAATTTGATGCAGAGCTTTCGGTGCATAGTAATCATGCCATTCTAACAAGTAGGCATAAGAACTTTTTTCACCAATTGATCCTTGAGGTAGTTTAGGGATTTCCGCGACCTCTTGTAACGCTGTATTGGGTGCTTTAGCTAATTTTTGATACTGGAGGCCAAATGCATGTGGAAAGGTCCAAGCCGAAATATCATAAAATAAACTATCGGTAAGGTGGTTCGCTCTTCAAAGATGGCTTCGACAAGGCGTGGGTTTTGCTGTTTTAGCGGCACAAAGTAGCTCTTTGAAGCTGCATATGTTTTTCCTGTTGTCGTGTAGTCACTTGTTAATTCGTGAACTTCTAGTCCATGCCGTTTTAGTATTTCGGTTAAATGCCATGCGCTACTCGCATCTTTTTCGGTTCCGAACAGGTACCCGCTAGTTTTGTGGGCGATAGCCTCCTTTTGTAGGCTCTGGTAGTACTCATATTGGTATTTGATGAGTTCCGATCGCAGTGCGTTAGCCGCTTCTAGGGTTGACAACGCCGTTGTAAATTGATTTTTAATGGTGAACGGAAAGGTAAGTGTTCCATTTTCACTTTCTTGGCCATGTCCTCTTGAGCTACCTTGTTCAAATAAAATACCTACGCTTCCGTTTAGATCAGGAAATGTGGAACCTTTACCGTAATAGTAGTCATCGTAATTTTCTTCAGAGTAATATAATGATCCAATTTGGTCAAGCGCTTTTGCGTGATAGCTTCCAATTTTTTTGGTAAGTTCTTGATTAATTTTTGGAGTCAACGGATGTACTCTACTTGGTTCTCCTGGTTGAAAGAAAAAGGTAGAATTGGTACCCATTTCATGATGATCGGTTAAGATATTAGGTAGCCACTTATGGTAGCTCACAATTCGCGCACGACTCTCGGGTAATTGTACGGGTAGCCAATCTCGATTTAAATCAAACCAATAATGATTGGTTCGGCCTCCTGGCCATGCCTCACGGTATTCTCTATCGTTAGGATCATAATTTAGCTGATGAGCACGGTGCACATTCGCCCAAGAAGCAAAGCGTTGCAGCCCATCTGGGTTAAAGCTAGGGTCAAATAATATGACCGTATTTTTAAGGTCCTCAATCACTTCATTTGAAGCGGCTAGGTGGTAGGCATAGGCTAGAGCTGCATTTGAGCCGCTGGGCTCATTTCCATGAATAGAAAAACCCTGATAAATGACAATTGGCATGTCGCTACTTGGCTCAATTTCACCTCGGATGAGCTGCTTTCGCTCAGCTGCAATGGCATCAATTCTTTTGTGATTCTCTGGGCTGGTAACCGTAAGTAGTAGTAAGGGACGACCTTCAAAAGTAGTTCCGCGATTTTCTAAATGGAATCGATCGCTAACGGAGGCTAATACCTCAAGGTATTTCACGAGTTTATCATGGGTAATGTGCCATTGGCCAACCTCGTGACCAACCACAGATTCAGGTGTAGGTATTGCAGGATCATAGGTGTGATTATCGGGTAGGTAATACGATAAAGTTACTTGGTCTGAACCCACTTGGGCAAGAGCGATAAGGGGTAGGCACAGTACAAATAGACTGCACAATAGTAGTTTTTTCATAAGTGGTATTAATTAAATTAAATGTCGTCGAAATCAATATCGGTAAACGACGCGGTATTCGGTGAAGAATCCTCATCTGAGAATTGTCCTTCCTCGGTGTAATCATCCTCCTTGCGGTAATCTTTTTGATGTCGTTCAGAGATTACTTCTTCTCCTTTTTGATCGATGATAAAACTCATCATTTCTTCGAGGGTCTCTTTGAATGCATCAAAATCTTCTTTGTATAAATAGATCTTGTGTTTTTTGTAATGAAAGCTTCCGTCTTGATTAGTAAACTTCTTGCTTTCTGTCAAGGTTAGGTAGTAATCGCCAGCTTTTGTGGCACGCACATCAAAAAAATAAGTACGTCTTCCCGCTCGTAATACTTTTGAATAAATTTCTTCCTGCTCAGCGTTAACCCGGTTCTCCATAAAAGTGATTCAATTATGATTCAATCAAATTTGGAAAAAAAAAGGTTGTTGAGCAACTTTTAATTACTCAATTGCTCGTTATATAAGTCCTTATAATATCCTTCGACAGCGAGTAAATCAGTGTGAGTTCCTTGTTGTACGAGCTGCCCATTTTCTATTATAAATATGCGATCGGCATGTTTTACCGTTGCCATGCGGTGACTGATAATAATTGTGGTGCGGCCTTTAGATTGGTTTTTTATATTCGATAGAATAACCTCTTCGGTTTCGGTATCGACTGCGGATAAACAATCGTCAAAGAGAAATATCTTAGGGTCTTTAATCATTGCTCGTGCAATGGAAACACGCTGTTTTTGGCCTCCACTAAGACTGATTCCTCGTTCACCAAGTATGGTTTGATATCCTTTTGGGAATTCGAGTATGTTGTCATGCACATCGGCTAATTTTGCTGCTGCTATAATTTGTTCTTCGCTGGCATTTTTGAAGCCAAATCGAATATTGTTTTCAATAGTATCAGAAAATAGAAAAGAGTCTTGTGGAACTACTCCCATACTCGATCGGAGTACTTTTAAGGAATATTGGGCCAACGGAACTCCGTCTATGGTGATTTTGCCTGATTCTGGTTCAATAAGGCGCGTGATTAGATCGATTAACGTCGACTTCCCTGATCCGGTTTTACCCATAAACGCAACAGTTTCACCTGGCTTTATGATGAAACTGAGGTTCTTCACTGCTTTTATTCCGGTGTCATTATAGGTAAAACTGACGTTATCAAAGGCTATAGTTCCTTTTATTTCTGGTCGCTCGGCAGCTTTGGAATCGTTTATTGCAGGTTCAATGCTTAAAAAATCATTTATACGCTCTTGTGAGGCTTCGGCTCGTTGAATGATTGAGGTAAGCCAGCCTACAACGGTAACTGGCCAAGTAAGCATGTTTACATATAAAATGAATTCCGCAATTAGTCCGACAGAGTCAATTTCACCAGTAACATACATACGCCCACCTACATACATTACAATCACGTTTGATGCGCCTATTAATAACAGCATAAGTGGAAAAAACCAGGCGTTGATTTGTGCCAGTTTCATAGCCGTCTGTTTTCCTTCAATGGCTAGATCGTCCATTTCCTTATCAATTCGCTTTTCTAATCCATAGGCTTTTACTACCGCTATTCCAGAGAATCGCTCCTGGGTGTAGTTAGATAGGGTTGAAAGGTAGGCTTGAACCGCCGTGCTTCTGTAATGAATCATCCGACTGATGCGGTAGATCAACAACGATAAAATCGGAAAGGGTAGCACAGTATACAAAGCTAGAGTGGGCGCCTTGATGAACATAAGTGGGATAAGGATAACAAATAATGTCAGCGTTTGAAGTCCATACATAATTGCAGGACCAGCATACATGCGCACTTGCGATACGTCCTCTGAAATTCTATTCATTAAATCACCAACACGATTCTTTTTATAGAACTGGAGGGTTAGTCTTTGGTAATGGTCGTAAATAGTATTTTTTAAATCAAACTCAATGTATCGTGAAACATTGATAATGTACTGCCTCATTAAAAACGTCAATACCGCTGCAATTATGGTAGTACCAATAATGATACTGATGTCAATAAGAAGCTCTTGCTGCGCAGTTGATTTATCGATATCTCCTCGAAAATACTGCTCAATTACCCCGATAGACTGATTGATGTAAGAGGGCATGAAGAGTGAAAAGATTCGAGCACTTATGGTGATCAAAAGGCCGAGAAGTAACTTCTTCCAATACCGCAGAAAATAACTGTTTAAATACCAAAGGGCTTTCATGAAAATCAATCGAGGAATCAAAGATAGGGCAATCGAAATATAACTTAACTTTGCGCCCCGAAGTATATTCCAACTAATGAGTTCTTTTACATGTTAACGCGCCGCCATATTCGAATCAAGGTAATGCAGACCCTTTATGCGCTTCAGAAATCTCCTGAAACGAGTCTCGATACCCATCAGAAATTTTTAAAAAAGAGTATGGACCAGGTGTATTCCTTGTACCTTCTTCAATTACACTTTTTTAAATATTTCAGAGATTGGTCGCTTCGAGAAATTGAGGCGAGACAAAAGGCTTATTTATCCAGTTCAAAAAGTGTATTTCCTGATCCCTTGCGTTTTTATAACAATTCGTTTCTTATTCAAATTACCGAATCCGAATCGCTCTTTGAGGCCTGGGATAGGCGTAAGATGAAACAGTGGTACTTAAATGAAAAATATATAGCAAATAGTTATCAAGAGTTCACCCAAAGTGAAGTCTATGTTAATTATATGAATGCAGAGACGGTCGGTTATGCTGAGGACAAGGAGATCGTAATTAGTCTATTTAGAGATTTTTTTGCACCCGATTCGGCTATTTATGACTTTATCGAAGATGAGCAAATAACCTGGGTAGATGACTTTCCAGTGGTTAATACGTTTATTCTTAAAAAATTAGGAGCTGCTCGTAAACAAACCGAAGATTCGTTTTGGCTTCCAGAATTGGTGTCTGATGATGAGGATTTTGAGTTTGGTAAGAAATTACTCGCTAAAGTTGCTTTGAAATATAGAGATTACGCCAAAGAAATCGAGGGAAAAACTCCTAATTGGGATCAGGACCGGATTGCGGAAATAGACAAACTCCTTTTAGTTATGGCGATATGTGAACTTCTTGATTTCAGTTCTATTCCGCCTAAAGTAACCTTGAACGAATATTTAGAAATTGCTAAGGAGTATTCGACTCCTAAGAGTAGCATTTTTATCAATGGAATTTTAGATCATCTCACGGCAACCTATAAAGCGGAAAATCGATTGAATAAGTCAGGAAGAGGTTTGCTGTAATACTCGCTAAAATATCCTTATTTTTGATGCACAGAAAACACATTTAACCATGAAAATGAAATCTATCTACCTAGTGGCAGCATCGGTTGTCCTTCTTGCATCAACGGTAGCTTGTAAAGGTCAAGCTGAGAAAAAAGAATCAACTGCGGTTGCAGTTTCTACCGAAGTAAACAACGAAAATTCTTCTAAACGTCCAGTGATGTCTTTTGATAAGAAAGAACATGACTTTGGAACCATCGTTGCCGGTACTCCTCAGGAAACTATTTTTGAATTTACTAATACTGGAGATGCTCCACTTATCATATCTAATGCGCGATCAAGTTGTGGGTGTACGGTGCCTGAGTATCCGCAAAATACACCGATAGCTCCAGGTGAAAAAGGAGAACTTCGTGTGTTATTTAATGGAGCAGGAGCGAATCTTGTAACCAAAACGATCACGTTAACTACTAACACTGAAGCGGGAACTGAAATGCTTCGTATCAAGGCGTTCATTGAACCGCAAGGTTCAGGTGCTTTTGATGTTCCAATGAAGAAATAATTAAGATTCATTTATGGAAGTATTAAATCAGTTTGCACCGCTTATCCTGATTTTCGCTGTAGCGTATTTTTTTATGATCCGTCCTCAGGTAAAGCGTCAGAAGGAAGAGAAAAAATTCATCACAGCGCTAAAACGAGGAGATAAAGTAGTTACTAAAAGTGGACTTCACGGCAAGATTGCTGATATCAACGAATCAGACAATACTATTGTGATTGAAACCTCTGCGGGCAAACTTAAATTTGAAAGTAGTTCTGTTTCTCACGAGTTAAGTAAACGTGAGAGCGGTACTAAATAACAGTTGTCGATTGTTAATAGATAATACGGGGTGCTAAGCACCCCTTTTTAATGATGTATAAGTACCTGATACGCCCTTTATTGTTCCAATTTGATGCCGAGAAAGCACATCATATCGCATTCTGGTTGCTAGGCGTTGCGGATAGGTTTTGGTTTACGCGATTGTATCGGCGATTCTTCGTTTCAAAAAGCACTTCGCTTAGACGCGAATTAATGGGGTTAACGTTTTCTAGTCCTGTAGGTTTAGCCGCCGGTTTTGATAAAGACGCAAAGCGCTTCAATGCTTTCGGAGATCTAGGCTTTGGTTTTGTCGAAATAGGTACACTAACACCAAAACCTCAACCAGGAAACGATAAAAAACGTTTATTTCGTTTGATACCTGACCGAGCAATTATCAATCGAATGGGGTTTAATAACCAGGGTGTTGAGGCTGCTGTTAAGCGCTTGAAAATGCCCCACCGTACCATAGTAGGCGGCAATATTGGAAAAAATAAGCTCACTCCAAATGAACATGCTTTAGCAGATTACTCTAGTGCGCTTGAAGGCTTATACCCCTATGTTGATTATTTCGTAGTAAATGTAAGCTCACCGAATACCCCTGGTCTGCGTGAGCTTCAAGAGAAAGAACCACTCATGAAGATTCTGTCAGAACTGCAATTAAAGTCTGCCCAGTTTGCTGAACGGTTGGTGATTCCGGTTCGACCTGTGCTACTTAAAATCGCTCCTGATTTAAGCGACCATCAGCTCGATGATATTATTGAAATTGTTGAGTCGTGCGCACTTGATGGAGTCATTGCTACCAATACGACTATTAACAGAGAGGGATTGACCTCTGATGCTACTCTGACAAATGAGGCAGGAGGATTGAGCGGTGCGCCATTGCGGAATCGCTCTACTGATGTGATTCGGTATTTAAAGTCGCATCAAACCAAACCCTTTTTAATTATAGGGGTAGGAGGCATTGATTCGGCAGATGCAGCTCTAGAGAAATTAGACGCTGGAGCCGATCTTATTCAGCTTTACACCGGTTTTGTTTATGAAGGTCCCAAATTAATTTCCGAAATTCATAGGAAATTAATAGCAAGAGGATGATCCAAATAGTAGAGTGCCCGAGAGATGCGATGCAGGGGTTAGCTCGGTTCATACCCACAATTGACAAAGCAAATTATCTTCAGGCATTACTCAATTGTAACTTCTCTTATTTAGATTTTGGAAGCTTTGTTTCTGAGCGGGCTGTGCCGCAAATGCGCGATACAGCAGAAGTGCTGGAGTTACTAGACTTAAGCAGAACGAGTACACGCCTATTGGCTATTATAGCTAATCTAAGAGGTGCTGAAAGAGCTTGCGAATTTGAGCAAATTGATACGCTTGGTTTTCCATTTTCGCTCTCGGAAATCTTTCAAATGAGAAACACCAATAAGTCTCAGGAAGAAGCCTTTGAACAGATCTGTCGGATAGCCGAGCACACTGAGCGGAGCGATAAAAAATTGGTTCTTTATTTTTCTATGGGTTTTGGCAATCCTTATGGATCTCCTTGGAATCTGGATCAAATCGGTTATTGGATCGATCGGTTTCGATCAATAAATGTAGCCTGTTTTTCACTGTCAGATACTATGGGTAATGCCACACCTGAACGTATTTCTGAGGTGTTTAACTACGTTTTTACTCATTTTAGTCACTATTCTTTTGGAGCTCATTTGCATACCCGTCCCGATACTTGGCGAATAAATTTAGAGGCTGCTTACAATGCCGGATGCAAACGATTTGATGGAGCATTAATGGGATTTGGAGGTTGTCCAATGGCCTCGGATCATTTAATCGGGAATCTTCCGACCGAAAAACTAATTAGTTATTTAACTGAGCGAAAAGCACCTATTGAAATTGATATTCATGGGTTTGAAGTGGCCTACAACAAGGCTAAAGCGCTATTTGGTATATAGATTCTCTAAGATGCGAGAATTTTAAGTATTTTTGCATGCAATTAATTCCTTAGTTGCATGAAAGCTCATCTTTCTAAAATCGTTGGCGAGGGCCTTACCTACGACGATGTTCTGCTTGTTCCAGCGTTTTCTGAAGTTCTTCCAAGAGAGGTGAACATAAGTACGCAGTTTACTAGAAATATTCGTATTAATGTGCCGATCGTTTCTGCTGCGATGGATACCGTTACCGAGTCGCGAATGGCGATTGCCATGGCACAAGAGGGGGGTATTGGTGTGCTTCACAAGAACATGACTATTGAAGAGCAGGCCGCAAAGGTTCGCAAGGTAAAGCGCGCTGAGTCTGGAATGATTTTAGACCCGGTTACATTGCCACTATCTGCAACGGTACGTGACGCTAAGGCGAGTATGAAAGAGCACGGAATCGGTGGTATACCTATTGTTGACGGGGCCGGAAAGCTTGCGGGAATTGTCACGAATCGGGATTTGAGGTTTGAAAAGAATAGTGATCGTCCAATTACTGAGGTAATGACCTCGGAAGGATTGGTTACTGCACCTCAAGGGATTACCCTTGATCAAGCCGAAGACATTCTTCAAGAACATAAAATCGAGAAATTACCGGTTATCGATAATGCCAATCAATTAGTGGGATTAATCACCTTTAGAGATATTACAAAACTCACCCAAAAACCAATTGCAAATAAAGACCAATATGGTAGGCTAATAGTCGCCGCTGCTGTTGGGGTAACTGGCGATGCGGTTGACCGCGTAGCTGCACTAGTTGCAGCTGGTGTTGATGCGGTGGTTATTGATACCGCACATGGACATTCCAAAGGAGTTGTTAGCGTGTTAAAACAAGTTAAGACTGCTTTCCCAAATCTTGAAGTTATTGTTGGAAACATTGCCACTGCCGAGGCAGCTCTTTATTTGGTAGAAGCTGGGGCAGATGCAGTGAAGGTAGGTATTGGTCCAGGTTCGATCTGTACCACTCGGGTGGTTGCTGGTGTTGGGTTTCCGCAATTTTCTGCTGTATTAGAAGTTGCAGCAGCACTGAAAGGCACAGGAGTTCCGGTTATTGCAGATGGAGGCGTTCGTTTTACAGGAGATATCCCAAAAGCGTTGGCAGCTGGAGCAGACTCGGTAATGTTAGGTTCGCTACTTGCAGGAACCAAGGAGTCTCCAGGTGAAACCATTATTTATGAGGGTAGAAAGTTTAAAAGCTATCGTGGTATGGGATCGGTTGAGGCGATGAAACAAGGAAGCAAGGACCGTTATTTCCAAGATGTAGAGGATGATATTAAAAAATTAGTCCCAGAGGGGATTGTGGGTCGCGTTCCCTACAAGGGAGACCTTTACGAAAGTATGCACCAATTCATTGGCGGATTACGGGCTGGGATGGGATATTGCGGGGCTAAAGACATTGATACACTTAAAGCGAACGCGAGGTTTGTGAAAATAACTTCTAGTGGTATCGCAGAAAGTCACCCTCATAACGTTACCATTACGAAAGAAGCTCCAAACTATAGCCGGTAGTTTTATTTTGACTTCAGGGTAGATTCATAGTCTTTCCAAGTCATGTCTTTGTAGAAGTTGTCTCCAAAATATTTCGCCACGTCTAAAAAGGGCGCAGCTGGATAGTAGCCCGCAACTGGAGCTAACAGTTGAAACTCTTCAGTGAGGTATACGACCGTTGGATAGCTTAAATTACCGTTTGTAAGTGCTGCAGCAAGCTCATGATAACCGTTTCGGCCTTGATCTACAAAGGAATAGGTTTGACCCTGAAATACCACATCTTCTTTTTGTTCTGCGTTGAATTTAACCATCCAAAAGTTGTTCATCATATATTCTTTAACAACTGGATCGTTGAAGGTTTCTTTATCCATTTTTTTACACCAACCACACCAATCCGTGTAAACGTCAATGAATATTTTTTTTCCCGTAGGTTCAGCGCTTATTTTGGCTACAGCTTCTTCAAAACTGAGCCAAGTGATTTGTTTTTCTTGAGCAAATACCGTCGTAGAGACGATAGTTAATAAAATTGTAGCAATAAATTTCATGCTACAAAGATAGCTAAATGGCCGTTGCTACATTCTGGTTTAAGGCTACATTAACAGTTCGTTGGCCTTTGATAAGGTCTTCAAAAGATTCTCGTTCGCGGATGAGTTCAGCTTTGCCATTAATCCATAATACCTCTGCGGGCTTTAGTCTGGAATTGTAGTTACTCGCCATTGAGAAACAGTAGGCTCCCGCGTTGTGAAATGCGAGGTAATCTCCTTCGGTAATTTCAGAAATGCGTCGGTTACTTCCGAAGGTGTCTGTTTCGCAGATGTATCCAACTACTGAATAAAAACGAGGTTTTCCTTCTGGATTACTAAGATTTTCGATGTGGTGATAAGCTCCGTAAAGCATGGGTCTCATTAGGTGATTGAACCCTGAATCTACTCCTGCAAATACTGTTGAGGTAGTTTGCTTAACCACATTGACCTTCGCGATAAATAAACCAGCCTCACTGACTAGAAATTTTCCCGGTTCAAAAGAAAGGGTTAAATCTTTACCGTAGCTCTTGCAAAACGCATTAAATCGCTCGGATAATTTGTGGCCGAATTCTTCTATTGGAGTTTCAATATCATCTTTTTTGTACGGTACCTTGAATCCGCTACCGAAATCAACAAACTCAAGATTTTTAAACTGCTTTGCTGCCTCAAATAGAATTTCTGCCGCGTAAAGGAAAACATCAATATCTAGAATGTCACTTCCGGTGTGCATATGAATCCCATTGATATGCATACCTGTTAGTTCTACAATCCGCTTAATATGGGGTACTTGATGAATGCTAATCCCGAATTTCGAATCGATATGTCCTACAGAGATATTACTGTTTCCTCCTGCCATTACGTGTGGGTTGATTCGAACACAAACGGGTGTTTCGGGGAAACGTTGTCCAAAGAGTTCTAAAATGGACAGATTATCGATGTTGATTTGCACGCCAAGGGACCTTGCCTCTTCGAGTTCTTCGATCGATACACCATTTGGTGTGTAAATGATTTGTTCAGCCGGAACACCTGCAAGTATTCCGAGTTTTACCTCCTCGATAGATACGGTATCTAAACCAGCACCTAACCCATGCACTAGTCGCAATATGCTTAGATTTGAATTTGCTTTTACGGCATAGTGCAGCTTTACCTGTTCAACGGTATGAAATGCATTTTTTAAGCGATTGAATTGGGTGGCTATACGATTTGCATCGTAAACATATACTGGTGCACCGAATTCTTGGGCAATTGCGATATAGGGTATCGTTGACATCTTAAAACAGTTAAGGCATGCAAATTAAAGCGCTTCTTTGCAAACTATTTAATAAATTCAAATAATTTCTCATTTTATCACATTAAGTTTTATTTGTAACAATAGCTTGCGAATATTCAGAACTATTTGATAGGCCTATTGCGGTTGCTTTCCTATTTTTGCAACTCAATTTTAATACGAAACCATGAATCTTCACGAATTTCAAGGAAAAGAGATTTTAGCCAGTTTTGGCGTTGGTATACAAAGAGGTAAAGTTGCCACCACTCCTGATGAAGCTGTTGCTGCTGCAAAAGCCCTTACTGAGGAAACTGGAACCGGTTGGCACGTTATTAAGGCTCAGGTTCATGCTGGCGGCCGCGGAAAAGGAGGAGGGGTAAAGCTTGCGAAAAATCTTGAAGAGGTTCGTTCGATTTCAGACCAAATTATTGGGATGAACTTGGTTACGCCACAAACTTCTGCTGCAGGTAAGAAAGTACATCAAGTGCTTATTGCTGAAGATGTTTATTATCCTGGAGAGAGTGAAACTTCAGAATTTTATATGTCTGTTCTTTTGAACCGCGCTAGTGGTCGCAATATGATTATGTATTCTACCGAGGGTGGAATGGATATCGAAGAAGTTGCTGAACATACTCCACATTTGATTTTTACTGAAGAAATCGATCCTAGTGTTGGATTGACGGGATTCCAAGCGCGCAATATCGCCTTTAATCTTGGGCTTTCAGGAAAGGCTTTCAAGGAAATGACCGTATTTGTGTCGAAGTTGTATACAGCTTATGTTGAGAGCGATTCAAGTCTTTTTGAAATCAACCCGGTGTTGAAGACCTCCGATGATCGAATCATTGCGGTAGATGCTAAGGTAAGTTTAGATGACAATGCGCTATATCGTCGTAAATCATATGCTGAAATGCGTGATGAGCGCGAAGAGAATCCAATTGAAGTGGAAGCCAAAGCTCTCGGACTTAACTATGTAGACCTAGATGGAAACGTTGGTTGTATGGTAAACGGTGCCGGACTTGCTATGGCGACGATGGATCTTATAAAAATGGCTGGCGGCGAACCTGCAAACTTTTTAGATGTAGGCGGTACTGCTGACGCAAAACGCGTCGAAGAGGCTTTCCGGATTATTCTAAAAGATCCGAATGTCAAAGCGATATTAGTAAATATTTTCGGTGGTATTGTTCGTTGCGATCGTGTTGCGAACGGTATTGTGGAGGCGTATAAAAATATGTCTGATCAGATCAATGTTCCAATCATTGTTCGACTACAGGGAACAAATGCCGAGCTTGCTAAAGAAATCATTGAGCAATCTGGCCTTGAGGTGCACGCCGCTGTCCAGTTCCAAGAAGCCGCTGATAAAGTTAAAGCGCTACTAAATTAGATTAGAGCGTTAACTAGAATAACAGAATAAAGGCCTCCTCAAATCCGGGAGGCTTTTTTTATGCCTTGCCTTGAAGAGTTTGCAATTGATCTCGGAGTCTAGCCGCCTCAATAAAGTCAAGCGATTTGGCCGCCTCTTCCATTGCTTTACGGGTTAGCGAGATTTGTTCTTGGATGTCTGTACCACTCATATATGCCAATTCTTTTTCGCTTATTAATTTGGCCGCTGTTTTGGGTTCATTTTCTTTCTTTCTTCCAATCAGTACAGACTCAATACTTTTATTTAAAGCCTTTGGTGTTATTCCGTGGGTTTGGTTGTACTTCTCTTGCACCGATCGTCTGTAGGTAGTTTGGTCAATGGTGAGTTGCATACTATCCGTAATCGAATCTGCATACATAATCGCTTTTCCATTTAGATTACGCGCTGCTCGTCCGACCGTTTGGGTAAGGCTTCGGTTGCTTCGTAAAAATCCTTCCTTATCCGCATCTATGATCGCTACAAGCGATACTTCCGGAAGATCTAATCCTTCTCTCAGCAGGTTCACGCCAATCAGTACATCAAATAATCCTTTTCTGAGGTCCTGCATGATTTCGACTCGTTCTAATGTGTCTACATCACTGTGAATATAGCGACATCGTATAGAAATACGACTTAGGTATTTGGTGAGCTCTTCAGCCATTCGTTTCGTTAGTGTGGTAACCAAAACTCTTTCGTCTTTCTCTGCGCGCTCTTTGATTTCGCTGATCAGATCATCGATTTGATTTTTAGATGGCCTCACTTCTATGATAGGGTCTAACAAACCAGTGGGGCGGATGAGTTGTTCTACATATACGCCTTCACATAAGCCCAACTCGTAATCGGCAGGGGTAGCACTTACATAAAGTACCTGATTTTGAAGGTTTTCAAATTCCTCAAATTTTAGTGGGCGATTGTCCATTGCTGCGGGAAGTCGGAACCCGTACTCCACTAGATTTTCTTTTCTTGACCGGTCTCCACCATACATTGCGTGAACTTGTGGAATGGTAACGTGACTCTCGTCTATGATCATGAGATAATCGTCAGGAAAATAATCAAGAAGGCAGAATGGGCGGGTACCAGGAGCTCTCCCGTCTAGATACCTTGAGTAGTTTTCGATTCCCGAGCAGTAACCTAGTTCGCGCATCATTTCGAGATCAAAAGTAGTGCGCTCCTCGAGACGCTTTGCCTCAAGTGGTCGGCCAATCTCATTAAAGTAGGCTATCTGTTTTACCAGATCATCCTGTATTTGGTGTATGGCGTTTTGAAGTATGTCTGGGGAAGTCACAAACATATTTGCCGGATAAATCGTTAGTCGATCGTAGTTTTCAATTACGCTTTGATTTGTTGGATCTAAGGCTTCAATTTCCTCAATTTCATCCCCAAAAAAATGAATCCGGTAGGCAATGTCTGCATATCCCGGATGAATATCAACCACATCTCCTTTTACCCTAAAATTTCCGTGCTTGAAGTCAGCAGTAGTTCGAGAATATAATGATTGCACAAGTTGTTTTAGAAGCGCGGTTCGCGAAATAACCTGATCTCTATGAATATTGATTACGTTTTTTTGAAACTCAACAGGGTTTCCAATACCGTATAAACAGGATACGGATGCAATAACGATCACATCTCTTCTTCCGCTTAATAGCGAAGAGGTTGTGCTTAATCGGAGTTTTTCAATGTCCTCATTGATACTGAGATCTTTTTCGATGTAGGTTCCGCTCGCTGGTATGTAGGCTTCAGGCTGGTAATAATCGTAGTAAGAAACAAAGTACTCAACGGCGTTTTTCGGAAAGAACTGCTTAAATTCTGAATATAATTGCGCTGCAAGGGTTTTGTTATGGGCAAGAACTAAAGTGGGTCGCTGTACCTCACTTATTACATTCGCCATGGTAAAAGTCTTACCTGAACCTGTTACCCCAAGTAAGGTTTGGTAGCGTTCTCCCTGTTTTATTCCTCTTGAAAGGGATTCGATAGCAGCAGGTTGATCTCCTGTGGGTTTAAAGTCAGAGTGAAGCTTGAATTGCATGAAGCAAAAATACGCATCTTACAAGTCTCTGCGCCTTAGTAATGCTAGACTTGCCCAAATATAAAGGCAGATATAACCCAGTACGATAAGTACCTCTTTTATCGAGGTTTTATAATCTAATTCGATGTTCTCTCCGAGCTCTTTCACTACGGATTGCACGGCGCTAAGCCTAGAGAAGGGTTCATGAATGAGATTAAAAAGCGACTGTAACGGAAAGAACCCTTTAATTTGGGTTGCTAGATCAAACGCTTCGTTTTTAGTTGCGAAGCTTCCGTACTTAGCTAATAGTTCTCCACCAATACCCCAGCTTATTTGCTCTCCGATGGCTAGTATGATAAGAAAGCCAAGAGCGAAAGCCGAGCGCTTAATGAGCATTCCCAGAAACAGGCAAAGACTAAAGAATCCAAATAGCTTCAAACAGAATAATAGTAAATACTCTAATTCGGAAAACACAATGCTCAGTTCGGTATAGTCTGAATAAATTGCACCTAAAATAGCCGAAGTAATTCCGACAAAAATGGTCGAAAGAATCGAAAAGAATGCGACCATAAGTAGCTTTGAAGTTAGAAGCTCCTGCTTTGAAAGGCCATCAATAAGGTTCTGTTTTAAGGTTCGGTTGCTGTATTCATTTGATATCATGGATACGATAACAACCGCCAGAAAAAACTTGAAAAGTGCAGCTATAAAGGTGTTAAAATGCCAGATAAAAGGGAAATTAAAAATGCCTTGTTCTGCTAGATGGAACTCAATGGGCCCTATATCAAATTTAATTACGGCAATGGCTGCAATTAAGGTCAAAAAGAAAAAATAAGCACTGATAAGGATTACACTCGAACGGCTATGAATGAGTTTGGTGTATTCGATAAGAAATAGTCTTTTCATTAGTCTTGTTGCTGGGTTAATTCTAAAAACAGCTCTTCTAGTCGTTTTTGATGACTGCTAAGATGGTTGAGATAGATAGATTGTTCTGCCAGGAGTCGATTGAGATTTTCTGGGGATAGGTTAGTTCGTATACGAAGAAAGTTAGGTTCTACACCTAAAAGTTCAATGCTGTCTAGCTGTTTCAGCTTGGTTTGTAATAGATTTAAATCATTATATCCTAATCGAATATAAGCGCCTGCATCAGCCATAGCACTTACGGATCCGTTGTAAATACAGTGTCCTTTTTGAAGAATAATTACTTGGTCACAAACTTTTTCTACTTCGTCAAGAAGGTGAGAAGCAAGTAAGATTGTAGTGCCACGAGAGGCAATTTCTTGAATAATTGTGCGTATTTGGTGTATGCCTTGTGGATCAAGTCCATTAGTCGGTTCATCGAGAATTAGAATATCTGGGTTGTTAAGAAGGGCAGATGCTATTGCTAGTCGCTGCTTCATCCCTAGTGAAAAGGTAGCGAAGGCACTATCGGCCCTGTCGAGTAAACCAACATCGCTCAGGCTTTTCTCTATAGCAGTTTTTGGAATTTCTTTAATCAAACAAACGAGTTCTAGATTTTCTCTAGCACTCATATATGGATAAAAATTGGGTCGTTCTATAATGGCCCCGATCCGTTTTAAAGCTTCCCCAGGAGACAACTTGCCAGAAAACCACTCAAAATTTCCAGAGCTAGCATTCACAACACTAAGCACGATTCCTAGTGTGGTTGATTTGCCAGAACCGTTGGGGCCGAGAATTCCGTACACACTACCTCTTTTAATTTCAAAGCTCAAATCACTAACTGCTTTTACTTTTCCGTATCGTTTATTGAGGTTCGTTGCTTTGAGTAATATTTCTCCCATAGTAGTGGCACTTAACTTTTCTACGAAACTATGACCCTTTTTTCTGAATATTGTTACATTGCCGATATGTCTGAAAGCCCAAAAATGCTTTTTAAGAAACCTAGCTATCCGATATCGCCGGTTTTAGCTGCCTATCTTCGACGTTACAACCGACGCGTTAATTTACCGATCCATTATGACGATCTATTGCGTTTTCAAGGATCGATAACCGTTTATGACCTTAAAGATGAAGATACGCTTTGGGTTCGTGTGTATTATGATGAGGCTGAAAACGATGAAATAAATGGAGCATTAAAGCAAATTTACTCCATCCTTCATTCTGATGGCTCTGATGGGATTTTCCCCCACCTCAGCATAGATGCGATTGATTACTGCACCTTTGGTAATTCGAAGCCTTTTAGAATTAAGGTTCGAAATGTGCTCAATGATAACTACACCTATTTTTATGTAAAGCGATCTGATGCGTCGCGAGTATACGGATTAGAAATCGAACATTTACTATCGCCTTACAACCTTCATTTTTTGGTATCGAGAGATACGCTGATTGAAGAGCACATTGCCGGTATCCCTGGAGATGTTTTTTTAAAGCAGTATCTTCCCTTGTGTAGTGTAAGGCAGAAAGCCCAGCTAGCCAAGGAATTTGTAAAATTCAACGAACGCTGTATGATTCGCTTATTGGGTGATATGCGTGCCTATAATTACGTGGTTATACCCGTACATGATTTTGATAGCGTCATTCACAAAATCAGAGCTATTGATTTCGATCAACAAAACTTCGAGGGAGATCTAAAAGTGTATCGTCCGCAATTTTTTCCAGAAAATCATGAGATGATGGATCTCATTCGTACCTATTTAAAAAAGGACTCAGTCGATCAGTATAAGCGCGAGGAACGCTCATTAATAGCCAAAAGAGCCTTGGGGGCCGAAGAACAGGTAAAGCGATTACTAGCAGCAGCTATTGTAGATGAGCTATCTCTACCTGAACACATCGAAAATTTGCGGTCTCAAATATATGAGCTCACTAAAGATGCTGCTTTTTTGAAAGCTCAAAACATGGGGGCTTTACTCAGTGCGGCCCTAGATTTTGTAACCCGCAATTACAAAGACGTAAAAATGCTCTAGTTCTTCGTTTCCTTGTTGAAATAAAGAAGGTAATAATACATTTCTCGCTCCGGATCCCATCCTTTTTCTACAAATTTCTCTGCTGATTCTGGATTTATAAAATCGAGCTTGATGTGGATGTTTGTATCTAAGTGAATTTCGTTTTTGAACTTTTTTCGAATCTCGGAAACCGCTTTATTGGCAATAGGAAATTCAGATAGGTCTTCGATACTGAATTTAGGACCCTTGTTTACTTTGTAGTTTTTGAATTCGGGTATAAGTTCTGGATTTTCTAATACATCATTAAGAAAGTGACTCTCTTCGAAGCGATCTCTAGAGGCAAAGTGATTTACAGCTCTGTTTAAAAACAGCACCTCTTGTTGTTTATCTTCTGTAGGTAGAATCACGTCTTTTGCAAAATCTTTACAGAATTTAAGGTAGTTCTTGGTTTGAAAGTTTTCGTCTTTTAAGGCGGTTATGGATAGAAAATTTTCAGGCCAATACTTCGCGTCATAGCGATTTCTATCGACGGATAAAATCTTGAATCCTTGCTCAGATTCGACATTAAAGATCAGGCAGCCTTTGTCTAGCTTTTGTGCCGAAATACCTTTCCGTACTGAAATGTTGAGGTTCTCTTGATCCCAATTGAATTCAAAGAAGTCTTGTTTGACCTCACTCTTGAAGATGCCAATGGCACTTACCTTTTCTCGATCAAGCTGGATATCCGAAAATAAAGCGATGTACAACTCTCCACTATTGATATGCGGATGATTCGACTGGTTATACAGGTGTGAGGCAATCGTTGCACTTTGTTCCTGTAGCTTTTCGGGCGCGTTGAAAATCGCCGCAACTGCGGTGTATATCGGGTTAAATTCTAGGTCAGCCTCGTGAGTGAAATGGTAGTAATTTTCTTCTCGCTGGGTAAAGGGTGAGAAGAAATAACTTTTTAGAAGTCCGGAGATTTCATCATCTAAACGCAGTGGGGCCGCTGAAATTTGAAGCGGTTCATTACGATTTTTATTTCCTACGCGATGAAGTGCAAGTCCTTGAAATTGAGCATTATATAAATTAAACATACGTATTAATAGTCATCAAATTCGTCATTAGAATAGTCGTCAAAGGCATCAAATTCATCTCCGAATTCATCATCTAGGTCATCGTCTTCTTCTCCATAGAACGAATCATCGTCCATGATTTTTCCTCCTCGTTCACTCTCAAATTGTTTTTCGGGTGCATGAGCGGGTAATTCTCCGAAGCTAAAGAGTAGTTGAGGCAAGTCGTTGTAGTTATCCTCTGATTCTACGGCTGCGAGTTCCACAAAAAATGTCCACATCTGTAACAAATCGTAGACATATATAAGCTTTGGTTGTTCTTTAGTAAGAATACTTCCAATGGGTGTATTCTGCATCAGTATCGTATCATCTTCAAATCCCAAATCAACTATAGGATACTCTGATCCTTGGTTCCAGTCTGAGTCTGCGGCATAAAAGGTCGCCATTTCTGAACCATCAAACCCAAAGGACTGGTTCAGCGCATTATGCAAGTCTTCTAAGGTGCTTTCGCTGTGAAGCGCGATATCGCGAAATACATCCTCTTCTGCATCTACTATAGCTCGAATTTTATAGATCATATTATGTTGGTTTAACTATGCGGTATGATTTTAGCCACAAAAACACTTGCCATCCGAAAAGTGCTGAGGCAATTACTAGGTGAATAGGTTGAGTCGAAAATGGGAAATCAAAGTAATACATAACAATACCGCTTAGTACAGCAATAAGTGTTAGTACACTCACTATAACTTGAAGTTGTAAAAGTTTTTGATACTGTTCTTTGATTTTCTTTAGTAGGTAGATTTGAAACAGCACGACGATGATCGAATACGATCGATGAATATAAAATAATAATGGGGCAGGAGACAGCCAATTATCGGCCGGCTTCATTAAATCGATTTGCTCATCTACATATTGACGAACTTGAGTGCCCAGAAGTACTTGGAATAGTGTCAGCGCCACGGAGATAAACAGCAGTCTGGATAGTCTTGAACTGCTCTGAAACAGCTCTTGTTGATAGGTTTTTTCATAATACACAAATAACAAGGCGACCAGTACTAGGGCCATAAGCATATGTATGCTTATTTTAATCGGATTCAGTACAGAATAAACAACCGTCGCGCCTAGCCATGCTTGAAAAAGAATACCAATGAGTAGAAGACTACTTAATAGCCTTAGGTCGATTCGTTTAGGCTGAGTAAACCAGCTACTAAGAAATAAGACAAGTGTGCTCAACCCTGCAAGTGCTCCAAGAAGACGATTGATGTACTCAATCCAAGTATGCCATGGATTAAATAGTGCATAATCGTGCTTGTCATATTTTTTCCAGTTCGTTGACTCGTATTGATCTGAACTGGTAAAGTCGGATTGAGCCACCTCAAGGGCATTAGATCTAATAATAACCGTACCTTTTGAATAACTGTAATTTGCTTTCCATTCTAGTTGCTCCTCACTCGTTGGGGGTACAAGGTAACCAAAGCATTTTGGCCAATCTGGACAGCCCATTCCGCTCCCTGTCATTCGCACTACTGCTCCGGCAGTTATCACGAGATAGATAATAACTAAGGTTGTGACTAAAATAATTCTATTCCTTTTCATCGAATAATGGCTTGTAAGCCCATTTGAGTGGCATGTTTTAGCATTAATTCATAGGCAGGTTCAAATTCGTTGGGGATTTCACCCTCTAGAATAGCTTCCTTCACCAGTTCTTTTAATTTACCTACTTCTTTGCAAGGACCAATTCCAAATGTTGTCATGATAAGCTCTCCACTAATGGGAGGTTGAAAATTGCGAATATGATCGCGCTGTTCAACCTCTTGGATTTTTTGCTTTACCACCTCAAAGTTTCTTTTGTATCGGTCTTGTTTTCGAGGGTTTTTTGTGGTGATATCGGAAATGCATAAAGTCATTAGTCCTTCGAGCTCTTCTCCAGCATCAAATATTAAACGACGGACCGCTGAATCTGTGACGAAATCTTCTGATATCACGATCGGTCTAGAGCTCATAAGAACCAATTTTTGTACGCGTTTCATGGCATCGTTTAAAGGCATTTTAAGCCTTTTGAATAGGCGATAAACCATTTTTGAACCAACGAATTCGTGTCCGTGAAAGGTCCAACCTATCCGCTGGTCGAAACGCTTCGTTGGCGCTTTTCCAATATCGTGTAACAAGGCAGCCCATCTCAACCAAAGATCATCACTGAGGCGCGCCATATTGTCAACGACCTCGAGAGTATGCCAAAAATTGTCTTTATGTTTTTTTCCTTCAATTTCCTCGATTCCCTCCAATGCGGTGAGCTCAGGAATAATGTGATCTAGGAGCCCAGAATCTTTTAGTAATCCGAATCCTACCGAAGGTATTGGACTCAGTAATATCTTATTTAATTCAGTTACGATGCGTTCTTTGGTTATAATTTCAATTCGCTGGTGTTGTCGCGCTATAGATTCGAACGTACGCGATTCTATGTTGAAAGATAATTGTGAAGCGAATCGAATAGCTCGAAGCATTCTTAGGGGATCATCGCTGAAGGTAATATCTGGATCTGTAGGGGTTTTTAGTATGCCATTTTCTAAATCAATACAACCCCCAAAAGGGTCAATAAGTTCGCCGAACCTCGACGAATTGATACAAATAGCCATAGCGTTGATTGTGAAATCGCGTCTATTTTGATCGTCTGTTAGCGTTCCGTCTTCAACAATTGGGTTTCGCGATTCTTTGCGATAGCTTTCTTTTCTTGCTCCAACAAACTCTAAATCAAGTCCTTGGTGTTGCAGCATTGCCGTTCCATAGGTTTTAAAGACAGTGACTTTTGAGGATTGATCGAGTTTTTCAGAAACAGCTTTTGCTAATGCGATGCCACTTCCGACTGTAACAAAGTCGATATCAGAAGGGAGATCGCGCTGTAACAGAAAATCTCGTACATATCCGCCTACGACATAACACTCCAGCCCGAGGGTATCGGCAACTTCTCCTACCGTTTTGAATATAGGGTGCGTAAGGGCTTCTTTTAGAAGAGTCATTGTAGTTTAGTCTATAATTGATATCCGTCCAGCCGAATCTAAAGCTATTGAACTCTCGGGTCGCTTGATGAATTTTTGATCATGCAAAGGTACCACATAGTGTACGCCTTTTAAAATTTCTGAATCGAGTGCTGCAAAGGAATCTGCGATAGTTTTTAACGGGTTGAGCGTAATAATCGGAGCCTTAACTCTATTTATAAATTGTTGTAATGCCTTATTCTTAGCAATTCGAACGCGAATTTTACCACTTTCACAAAGCTCGTTACTGTTCTTAGGGGTTAGTGCAAGTATAATTTCTGAATCGGTCTGGTCAAGCAGGTCATAGGCGATCTCGGGAATCGGATCAAGCCATCGTTCTTGCTGCCCTTCGCTTGAAAACCAAACTAGCGGTCTGTATGCTGCCTCATGTGGTTTTAAACAGTCAATAAACTGAACAGCTTTGGGCAATCCATGCTCGGCATGGAAGGCCACTTCCCATCCAAAATCGGTACTAAGAAGCAGGGGTTCACCGCTACGTATGACCTCTATGGCTTTAGTGATTTCTATTGCTTCGAGACTCATTAAAGATCTAGATTAAAATAGTCGCATAAACGAATCCATTGTGTACGGTTGAGGTCTTTTTTAATGTTATCTGCTCCTAATGAAACGCCTTGGCTTCCGATGATAGGAAGTGCAGCTTTAGGTAAGTTAGCTGGAATTCGAATAGAAATGTGTTGAAGAAGTGCCATCACCTTAAACCACAGGTCATCGGCTTTAGGGCATAGCGATTCAATAAGCGCATCGTTATGAAGTTCTGGATGAAAAAATCGAGGCGGATATAACACTCCCGCTCCCCCTATAGCTAACTGGTTGGTCGGGTTATTCGAGTTATTGAAGACTGTTGGCCACTGTTTATACGGAAGCCATACATTATTGCTGTCTTTTATAATCAGTCGTGACTGTAGTGCAATAATATCCTGCGGATAGTTCAGATGCTCGCTAAACAAGATGTTTAACCAGTTGTTTTGATACAGTACGTCATCATCGAAGGTCACAATCGGCAGCTCAGGATAGACCTGTAGTGTGTGGAGTAGTTTGTAATGCGATCGGTCGCTTGGGGAATATAGAATCTCCAGTCCTTCTTGTTCTAAATCAAT
>CAZUBV010000004.1:25168-26882 GCA_964618875.1 uncultured Flavobacteriaceae bacterium | reverse complement strand
GGTGGTGGTATTAGCGCCGGATGGAGTATGCGTCTTAAGGCCATGTATGAGCAGACCAGTAGGCTTCCGCTACTCAATTCGACAGAGGCTGAAGGAGTACATGATGGTAGTGTTATGGGAACCTCTACCGAAGCTGCCATGCACAGGGCTACCTTTAATGGACTAGTAGACGAAATCGATGGGGCGATTGATCGCTACCGCCAAGAATATCCAGATTTAACAGTGATTTTAACAGGTGGAGACGCTGCTGTCTTTTCAGTCCGCTTAAAAAATGGCATATTTGCCCATTCTAATTTTCTGTTAGAAGGTTTAAATGCGCTGTTGCAGCACAATACATAATTCATGAAGATACGTCTTACCCTGCTTGCCTTATTTTGTTCAGTTGTCCTGTGGGCTCAGAATGGAACGGTTTCGCCTTATTCTTATTTTGGGTTGGGAGACTTCCGCTCGAAAGCTACGGTCGAGAACCGAATGATGGGCGGTATTTCGATGCTGGGAGATAGCATCCATATTAACTTACAGAACCCAGCAGCCTATGGCGCGTTGCGCCTTACAACCTATGCGGTTGGTGCACACCACAAAGCGGTTCGCTTTAGCTCAACAACCGAAGAGGCAACTGAAGAAATTAGCGATCGTGGCAAAGTAACTAACCTTGATTACCTAATACTCGCTTTTCCTATTACCACCAAATCGGCGGTAGCTTTTGGAATCATGCCTTTTAGTAATGTAGGTTATGACCTGTTCAAATCATCGCTTGATGTAAACCAGGCAGAGGTCACCACTAGCTTTAGAGGATCAGGCGGAATTAATAGGGTTTACCTTGCCGCTGGACACCAGATACTCGACGGACTTAGTGTTGGAGCTGCCGCTCATTACAATTTTGGCACGATCACCTACGACCGTTTTCAGTCAGTAACCGATGTTCAGCTAGGTACATTTGATCAGCGTGAGGTGACCATCGGAGGTTTTGACGTTAACTTTTCACTTATCGCAAATCGCAGTATTGAGTTAAAGGGCAAAAAGTACCGAATACACTCGATGCTTAATCACGAGTTAACGATGAATCTCGATGCTTCGAATACGCAAACCTTTGGGTCGTTTCAAACGCTAAATGGAGCCTTTAGAGAGCGTATTGAGGTTGACCTTGGGACACTTGCAGAAACGACTGTAGTTATCCCTTCTAAAACCACTGTTGGTTTAGGATTCGGACAAGATCGTAAATGGTTTGCTGGAGCAGAGTTTAGCACGCAAGACATGAGTGCTTTTAAAAACGAGTTTTTAGCCGTTAACAATGCTTCTTATAAAGAAGCCTCTGAGATAAAGTTAGGCGGATATTACATACCTAATTACACGGCACTAAATGGTATTTACAACCGAATCACATACCGAGCAGGATTCCGTTTTGAAAATACAGGTCTACTCGTAGAGGGTCGTGAGGTGCAGAACACGGTACTTTCTTTAGGTTTTGGCATGCCTATTGGAAGTACAGCAAGCGATCGATTCTCGAATTTAAACGTAGGATTTGAATTCGGAAAACGCAGTACTTCAGGTGATTCATTGATTGATGAGAATTATTTGGGTGTAAATGTTGGCTTATCGTTAAATGATCGCTGGTTTGTTAAAAGAAGAATCAATTAATAGCAAAAAATAGTATTTTCGAACCCTTAACCAAAAATCGTATTATGAAAAAGAAGGTATTCATGTCGTTCATTCT
>CAZUBV010000004.1:0-25068 GCA_964618875.1 uncultured Flavobacteriaceae bacterium | reverse complement strand
CCCAGCTCGATGCGGCTTTTAAGGCAGATAGAAAGAACTTTACCAACCCACAGGCATTATACCTCTACTTCTCGTCTTTAGTAGACCTTCAAGCTGAGGGTAAGAAAGATGTTCAAGAAGTTTTTGATGTGTACGACGAGGTAGTGGCTAAAGTTGAAGAGGAAAATGCCAAGCTTACCGCCGAGATTACTAAACTGCTTCCGCTTGAAGAGGCAGGAACCATTACGCCTAAAGATGCACGTCGTTTAAAAGCATATAGCACCAATTCTTCTTCTTTTGGTAAAATTGCCACAAGTATTGATGCTAAACTTGGAGCACTTGCCGACTGTGGAAACCTAATTCCACTTTATGAAAAGAGTTTTGAGGAGCGCAAAGGTGATATGAATTGGGTTAAAAGCGCTATGAGTCGTATGTTCGGTAAAGAATGTACTGATGATCCGATGTTTAGAAAGCTTCTAGAGGCTAAACTCGCCATGGAGCCATCAGCAGATGCCTACCTCTATGCAGGTACTTTAAAGCAAAAAGCTGGAGATTCTGCAGGTGCGATTGCTGACTTTAACAAGTCTGTTGACCTTGAAACCGACAACCTTAAGAAATCGAATATCCTTTACAAAATCGCGACTATCGTTCGCAAAAACAGTAAAGTTCAAGCGCGTAATTATTTAAATAAAGCGATTGCTGAAAACCCGGCTAATGGTAGAGCGTATATTCTACTTGCCGCCATTTACGCCGATAGCGCAAACGAGTGTGGTGAAACACAGTTCGATAAGCGCGCCGTGTATTGGTTGGCCTCAAAAACAGCAGCTCGTGCAGGTCGTGTAGACCCATCGTTACAAAGCGTTGCAAAAAAGGCAGTTGCTTCGTATGATGCTAAAGCGCCATCTAAGACAGATATTTTTAACTCTGGAAGAGCAGGAGAAACCATAACTTTTTCTTGCTGGATGGGCGGTAGTGTGACTATCCCTAATTTATAATCCGATGGAGCTGATTCGTTCAGTTGTTCAATACTCTTTTAAAGCTGTTGCCACAACCCTAGTTGTGGCAATGCTTTTTATAGCATGCGGTGAACCCTATAAACCTTCTGAACTAACGGCTTCAGAAAAGGCCTTGCCTCAAGGGGTTGTCGAGAACCTTGAGTTGTCTTATACAGAATCGGTTCGTCCACTATCTATTTTACAGTCCGACACTACCCGAGTGGTCACCGTTCTAAGAGCCAATCGAAACGAAAATTTCGAGAATCGAGCCTTTCCATATCAGTTTTTTCCAGACGGGTTTCATCTCACCTTTTTCGATGAGCAGCAGTTACCTACCGATATCTATGCGGATACCGCCTATTATTATTCCTCTACCGGACTCGTTGACCTTATAGGGAATGTCCGTATTCTTACCCATGATCAGAAAAAGCTAACTACCAAACAGTTGTACTGGAGCCAATCCCGTAACTGGGTGTTTACTGAACATCCGTTTGAATTTATCAATCCGACAGAAGGCACAATAATGAATGGCGAAGGCATGGAATTCAGTCGTGATTTTACCACGTTTCAAGCCATGAAAACACGAGGCATTTATGAGTTGTCTGAATCGGACAACTAAGCTAGCATTTATGTATTTTTGAATATGATAAAATTGTTGCGTTACACGGAGTACTTATATTTGATTGTTGCCTTTTTTGCAGGGTACCGCCTCATAGAACTCCTAGGTACAGATAGTGATGAGCGCCTCTTATTTGGTGCTTTTTTTGTGGTTTCCGTAGGCATGTTTTTCTTTAGAAGAAATTACCGACGAAAATTCGAAAAGCGTGAAAAGGAGCTGTAGGTCTTGAATAACTATCTACTTATTATTGGATCAGCCTTATTGTTATCCGCGTTTTTCTCGGGTATGGAGATTGCATTTGTTTCTTCAAATCGAATCCACATAGAACTCGAGAAAAAGCGAAAGGGGTTGTTAGCACAATTGCTTCGGCGGCTCACAAGTTCTCCTGCAAAGTTTATTGCAAGTATGTTAATAGGTAATAACCTTGCCCTTGTGGTTTACGGCTATTACATGGGTAAACTGCTAATCGAAGTGCTTCCGAAATTAACCCCAGAGAGCAGTGCGATAAGTGTTCTAGTTTTCGGCGAATTTCAACTGCTTACCCACACCTTAATATCTACTTTGGTTATTCTGCTTACCGCAGAATTTTTGCCCAAAGCCATCTTTCAAATCTATGCCAATCGGCTAATGAAGGCTCTAGCACTTCCGGCATTTTTCTTTTACAGTTTGTTTTCTGGGTTTTCATGGCTCGTGATTAAGATCTCAGATTTAGTTCTGAAGGTTATAAAAGCTGATGCTGAAAATCCACAGGCGAGTTTTACAAAACTGGAAATAGGAGATTACATCACCCAACAAATGGAATCTGCCTCGGATTCACAAGAAATAGATGCCGAAGTACAGATTTTTCAAAATGCTCTTGAGTTCGCTGAGGTCAAAGCCAGAGAAGTGATGATTCCGAGAACCGAGATTACTGCAGTAGAGTTGCGTGACTCGATTGCTAATTTAAGTAGTGTTTTCATAGAAACAGGGTATTCAAAGATTTTGGTATACCGCGATAGTATCGATAACATCGTAGGTCATGTACACTCGTTTGATTTGTTTAAGCGTCCGCGCTCTATTCGAACGCTTTTAAAGCCTGTCGAATATGTTCCAGAGACTATGCCTATTCACGACGTACTCAATTTACTTACTAAAAAGCGTCGCAGTATGGCGGTGGTTTTAGACGAATATGGCGGAACCTCTGGGATACTCACTATTGAGGACATCGTAGAGGAACTCTTCGGAGAAATCGAAGATGAGCATGACGTAAGTGAGCTTATTGAACAAAGAATAGACGAACACACCTTTTTGTTTTCGGGGCGACACGAGGTTGATTACTTGAACCAAACCTATAAGTTGCAGTTGCCCGAAAGTGAGCAATACGAAACGCTCGGAGGACTAGTTGTGAGTGAGACCGAAGCTATCCCTGATTTAGGATCTCAAATACAACTAGGCGATTATCGCTTTACAATAGAAGAAGTTGCCTCGAATAGAATTGAACAAATTCGACTCGAAATAAAGCCAAGTGAGTGAGGCTAAACATTTCGCTCAATCGAATAATTTAAGTAGTTTCGCAAACCTAAATCACTTAAGATCATGGCGATTTTAAATACTATTCGCAAACGTACTAGTGTACTAATCATTGTTATTGGCCTTGCGCTGTTTTCATTCGTTATCTCGGGTATTTTTTCATCGAACGCCCTTCAAGGAGGTGATTTTTCGACCAATGTGGCTGAGGTGAACGATCAACCTATAGCTATAGAAGATTTTAGACAGAGCTTAGAGATTGCTTCAAATGCCTATGGCCAGAGCTTTTCTAATGCACAACTAGTTAATGTAGTGTTTGACCAAGAGGTTCGTAAAGCGATCCTAAGTCAGGAGCATGAAAAATTAGGCTTATCTATTGAAAGCGATCAGATAATCGATTTTATCCGCAATTCGGGGTATGCTAATATTCCTGCCTTTCAAAACGACGAAGGCTTCTTTGATGAATATGTGTTTAAAGCGACTATCGCCGGATGGAAGTCAACCAATCCTGCGCAATACGACGCGTGGCTTATCGATGAGGCTAATATCATAAGCGCTGCAAAAGAGCTGATGTATTTTAATTTCGTGAAAGCAGGGGTGGGGACCACACTTCAAGAGGGAGCAAGCACCTTTAAATTTCAAAACGACAAAGTGAGCTTTGACTATGTTCAGCTTCCTTACACGGCTATTGCAGACAGTTTAGTTTCCGTTTCTAAAGAAGAGATCGCTGCTTACGTAAAAGCACACTCAAAAGATTTTAAAGAAGAAGAGGCGCGTGACCTACGTTATGTATTCTTTCAAGAAAAGCCTTCTAAAGCTGACGAAGATGCTGTCCTAGCTCAAATCACGTCGCTTTTAGAAGATCGTGAAGAATATAACGAGGATACTAAAGAAAGCGAAACGGTTTTAGGTTTTAAAAATACCCAGAATGATGCCGAGTTTTTAGAGCGTTACTCAGAGGTGGCTGCGAATTTAGACTATGTTGCACAAGAGCAACTTCCGGCTGTTGCAGCTGCGCAGATTGCTAACCTTGCTGCTGGCCAGGTATACGGTCCATATAAAGATGGCGCTACGTATAAAGCATCTAAGCTTATCGATTTTAAGAGAGACGGGAGTGTTCGCTCAAGTCATATTCTTGTAGCTTACAAGGGGGCTGAGAGAGCTGCTTCAACAATTGAACGAACAAAAGAAGAGGCTCGTACAAAGGCCCAAGAATTCTTGAAGCGTGCGCGCAGTGGTGATGAAGCATTTGCCGATCTGGCACGTGAAGGTTCTGACGGACCTACTGGAAGTCAAGGCGGTGACCTTGGATTTGTTAATGAAGGAGTTATGGTAGATACCTATAATGATTTTATTTTCACCAATCCAGTTGGACGAATTGGTTTAGTTGAAACTGAATTCGGATTTCATGTAGTTAAGGTTGAAGCGAAAAGAGATGTGTATAAAGTTGCCACACTTACTCTTAGAATTGAACCTTCTGAGGCTACTTCAAATCAGCTCTTTACAGATGCTACTAGTTTTGAAATGAAAACTACTGCTGCCGAGGCAAAGGAGTTTTCAAACCTTGCTAGCGAAGCCGGATATACTGTCAGACCTGTAATAAAACTGAAAAATCTTGACGAGAACCTCCCAGGGCTAGGTGCACAGCGTAATATTGTACGATGGGCATTTGAAGGTGATCGAAAAGTGGGAGATGTTAATCGTTTTGATATTGCAGGTGGCTATGTAATTGCCCAACTAACTAAGCGTTATGAAGCAGGTGTACAAACTCCTGAGGACGCCTCTGTTCGAGTTTTACCTATTTTAAGAAAACAAAAGAAGGCTAAACTTCTTCAAAAACAGTATGCTTCTGCAGATTTCGAATCGTTAAAGAACGAGTCAATCGCAAATTCGGGAACAGCGCTATCTATGACCACTCGTTCTAGTGTGATCTCTGGTATCGGTTCAGAATCTTATGTAGTCGGAAAAGCACTTGCTTTAGATACCCAAACTACCACAGATCTTATTGAAGGCGAATACGGGGTATATAAGCTTGTAGTTACCGATAAAAACGAGGCGATCACCTTGCCAGACTTTAGTCCGTTTACACAGACATTAGCAACCCAGCGTGCGAACCAAGCTTCTGGTAACGCCTACAAGGCATTAAAAGAAAAGGCTAATATTAAGGATAATAGAGCGCTTTTCTATTAGAATAAGCAAAGCTCGCTTAGTGGAAAAATAGTTTGATATCCCTTGTCCTCGAGATAAGGGATATTTTTTTGTCTTGTAAACAGTGCAAAATCTCCTCCCCATGCGCCTAATGATGTAATCACTCCTTCAGGTAAGTCCGTAAACCTACTTTGTTTAATCGTGGGTAGATTCAATCGACTCGAAAGCAGCGCTTCCTGTTTACCTAGTAGTGATTCGAAACGTTCTAAACACGTTGTTTCCTTACTAATTTCTATACTGTACGAAGAAAGTTCTTGTATAAATTGCTCCGAGCTCAGTTTTTCTCGGTAGTGCGAAATTGCCTCTCGGCTATTCATTTTTTCATTGAGATAAACCAAATAAAGTTGGTCGGTGAACTTGGGCTTCCACTCAATGTGTTGTACCACTATTTCTGATTGGTTTCTCGAGTATAAAATAGGACCTTCAGCATAGGCACAGGCAACATCGTATCCGCTACCGGTAAAACTTAAATCAAGAAGTTTATACGGATCAACTTGGGCGTATTTTGCTACTGCTGCCACAAGGGTAGAAGAAGAGCCTAATCCCCAATGACGGTTAAATTCAAGTTTCGAGCTTAGTGTAAAGCCCTGAGTTCCAAAATCAGCATTGAGCGATCTCGCTGCCTTAAAAAGTTTGGAAAGCATGCTGCTTTGTTTGTCGGTTTCTTGTTCAATGGGCGAAAAGTCAACTGCCTTAAAAGAAGCCTCCATCCAAGGCTTGTTTTCTAGATCATAAGCCCTGGTGGAGATTAACCCTGTAGTTGTTGCGGCATCGAAATCGAATACTTGTCCAAGTCGGGTTGGGATTGCGAACCCAGTAGCTCCGTCTAATACGCCATAAGCTCCACTAATGAGTAATTTGCCTCTACAATAAATAGACTGCTTAGCCATTTCTAATAGAACTTAAAGCGGCCTTAACCGATGCGTTAGTTACGGTTTGTTCGGAAAGCATGCGGGTAACCTGTGCTTTTTCATGCTCAGTAGCGCCAAGGGCACTTAGCAAATTCAATAGGTGCATTTTCATATGTCCTTTTTGAATTCCTGTAGTAACGAGTGAGTTTACGGCTGCAAAATTTTGAGCTAGCCCAGATGCTGCAACCACTCTCATTAGTGTTTGCGCAGAGGGATTACCTAAGATTTCTAACGATTGCCGTACTAAGGGGTGAAGTGTAGTGAGGCCGCCAACGGTGCCAAGAGCAAGCGGAAGGTCAATCCAAAATCGCAAGGTATTTTTTTCTATTACTGCCTTGCTGAGTGAACGATATTGTCCGTCTTTCGAGGTATAAGCATGTACGCCAGCCTCAACCGCCCTAAAGTCGTTTCCAGTGGCGATAACCACCGCATCAACTCCGTTCATAATACCTTTATTATGCGTAACGGCCCTGTAGGGTTCAACTCGAGCAATTTCTACTGCTCTGACAAATTTCTTTGCATAGGCGAGTCCTTCTTCGGGGGTATTTCCTAACCGACTAATTTCGGTCTGAACCGAAGCTCTTACCACACAATTAGGTACGTAATTGCTCAGAATACTCATCACAACTTCGGGTTGTTCATGCGACTCGAAGGTTGCTGCTGCCTCTGATAAGAAATCTTTAGCGAGTTGTTCTAGGCACGAATTGATAAAATTTGCCCCCATTGCATCGGCGGTTTCAAATCGTAAATCGAGTTGGTAGTAGCCTTCTAGTACTGCGTTGCGATCAATCAGTTCGAGGCTTTGAATTCCGCCACCTCTTTTATTCATACTCGCAGTAAGTGGCTCAAGCCTTGTGAGTAATTCAGATTTTTTTTGCTCAAAAAATTCGAAAAGTTTTTGGGGTGCTCCAAAGTAGTTGAGGTGTACTTGTCCGACTTTTTCGGTGCCGAGTATCTCGGTTGTAAAACCGCCCTTGTCACTCCAGAACTTTGCAGCTTTGCTCGCTGCGGCTACGACTGAGCTTTCTTCGATAGCCATTGGAATGGTGAACCACTGTCCATCGATTAAAAAATTAGGAGCAACACCTAGCGGGAGATAAAAGTTGGCTAGGGTATTTTCTATGAATTCGTCGTGAATCTTTTGTACGCTCGGATTGGGATGGTTATAGGTTGCAAAAACATTTTTAAACGCTGTAGGGTCTGAGCTGAAGTTTTCTGCAATCCAGGCTGTTTTTTCTTCTTTTGATAGTTTCGAAAATCCTTCGATACGCTTTGCCATCCGAATCAATTTAGGGGCAAAGATACGGATAAGGCCTCGCTTTAGTATTCGGTAAATATTTAGTAAACTTGATGGTTTATAGCTTGATTATGATGCGTTCTTTGTTTTTAGCCCTTGTAGCCCTTCTTGTTCAACCCGTTTTAGGGCAACAATCAATCACACTTGATGAAATTTGGTCTGGCGCCTTCTCAACCGAAGGTATTGCGAATTTTCGTCCACTCTCTTCTTCTGATGCCTACACGGTTTTAGAGTATAAAGACGGAAAAAGCCAAATCGTAAGCTATCGCTACAGCGCTATGAAGACTGCGACGGTATTGTTAGAATCTGGAGGTGAAATACCTCGTTTTAGCAACTATACTTTTAGCGCTGACGAAAGCAAGTTGCTTCTCGCCACTCAGCGGACGCCTATTTTTAGACGTTCTTCAGAGGCCGTATATTTTGTATATGATTTGCGCACCCAGAAGCTTACGCCGGTAGGTGCTGAAAAAATCAGAGTGCCAAGCTTTTCACCAGACGGAAGCCAGATAGCCTATGTAAAAGATAATAACCTATATAGCTTTGAAATCGCCAGTGGTGTTCATCAGCAATTAACTAATGATGGCGCGTATGGGTCCATTATAAATGGCCACGCCGATTGGGTGTATGAAGAAGAGTTTTCTCTGGTTAAGGCCTATCAGTGGAGCCCTTCTGGCGCTCATATTGCGTATATTAAATTCGACGAGTCTAAGGTTCCAGAGTTTTCTATGGATGTATACGGAACCGAGCTGTACCCAAGCCAATATCGATTTAAATATCCAAAAGCAGGTGAGAATAATGCAGTAGTTGGGGTGCATATTATCGAACTCTCGAGCGGAGCCGATAGAAAGGTAACGGTAGAACAAGATTACTATATTCCTCGCCTGCAGTTCATGAACAATGCCGATCATTTAGCTGTTCAAACATTGAATCGACAGCAAAATCGACTAATGCTGTATCGCGTTTCGATAACGACTTTAGAGGTATCGGTCTTACTTGAGGAAACAGATGCAGCTTATGTAGACCTTCACGATAATCTGACGTTTATTAAAAATGACGATTTTATTTGGACTAGTGAGCGCGATGGATACAACCATTTGTACCTCTATGATCGTGATGGAAAGCTTAAACGACAACTTACTTCTGGCGCCTACGAGGTAACAGCCTTTTATGGCTATGACGCAAAGCGAGACCGCATTTTTTATCAATCTACGGAGCCTTCTTCGATCGAGCGCGCCATTTATAGAATCTCGACAAAGGGTACGTATAAAACGCGACTGACTAGACGCCCTGGTAATCACAGTGCTGAGTTCTCAGGTGATTATAGCTACTTTGTTGGCACCTACAGCAGTGCTACTACACCTTATGAATTTACCTTACGCGATCCGAAAAACGGAAAAATTCTCAATGTAATTAAAGACAATAGCGCACTGGCTGAAAAACTGAAAGACTATTCAATCGCTCCAAAAGAGTTTGGGACGCTCAATGTTGGTGCGAATCGGTTGAACATGTATATGATTCGTCCGTTAGATTTCGATCCGCAGAAAAAGTATCCTCTTTTGATGTTCCAGTATTCTGGACCTGGTTCGCAACAAGTAGCTGATCAGTGGATGGGAGCAAACGATTATTGGCACCAAATGCTCGCTAATCAGGGTTATATTATCGCGTGTGTGGATGGACGCGGAACAGGGTTTAAGGGACGTGACTTTAAAAAATCAACCTATTTGAATTTGGTCAAATATGAAACCGAAGACCAAATCGCTGCAGCGCGCAAATTATCTGAACTGGAGTATATTGACGAAAACCGCACAGGCATTTGGGGGTGGAGTTTTGGTGGACATATGAGTACCAATGCGCTTCTAAAGGGCAATGATGTTTTTGAAATGGCTATAGCAGTAGCCCCGGTGACGAGCTGGAGATTCTATGATACGATCTATACCGAGCGTTTTTTGCGCACACCCGAAGAGAATCCAGAGGGCTATGACAATGAATCGCCTTTTAACTATCCAGAACTACTTAAAGGAAAGTACCTATTGGTACACGGGAGCGGCGATGATAATGTGCATGTTCAAAATTCAATGCGTATGATTGAGGCGCTTATTCAAGCCAATAAGCCTTTTGAGTGGGCAATATATCCGGACCGAAACCACGGAATATACGGCGGAAAAACGCGACTTCACCTCTACACGAAAATGACTGAATTCATCAAAAACAACCTATAAGATGACAAGTAACGAACCGACTTTGTTAGGCCACCCTAAGGGGTTATTTTATTTATTTTTTGCAGAGCTGTGGGAGCGTTTTAGCTTTTACGGAATGCGCGCTCTGCTTACCCTTTACATGGTTAATGTCATTTTTGAAGCACTTTCAAATAGAGACTTTGCCACTGCCGCGGTTTACTCCTCATACGGATCGCTTGTTTATGCCGGAACGGTAATAGGTGGGCGAATTTCGGATCAGCTTTTGGGGATGCGAAAATCAATTTTTTTAGGCGGTATTCTGATGGCTCTCGGACATTTTGTACTTGCTGTTGAGCACAACATCGCTTTTTTTATTGCGCTTTCGTTAATCATTGTAGGTAACGCATTTTTCAAGCCGAATATCTCAACTTTTGTCGGAGCGCTATACCCAGATAATGACCCAAGAAAAGACTCTGGCTTCACTATCTTTTACATGGGAATTAATATCGGGGGTTGGGTTGCACCACTTCTTTGTGGTTGGCTTGCTGCTACCTATGGCTGGCACTACGGATTCGGACTAGCTGGCTTCGGGATGCTTGCTGGTTTACTGTTTTTTTACCGTGGTATTCGATCTGGAGTTTTTGGTGATAAAGGAATGGCACCCGATCCTGCTCGACTGGGTCAAAAAATAATGGGCCTTTCGAAAGAGCGTTGGGTTACAGTCCTAAGCGTACTTACGGTGCCCGTGATGGCACTTCTTCTTGCCTCGTACAGCCCCGTTTTAAACGAAGACAACATCGTTAACCTAATTTTTAAGGGGGTAGGTGTGCTTATTTTGATTTATCTCGGTTATATCCTTTTTCAAGCAACTGCTGCCGAACGTAAGAAGCTTTTTGTTGCGATCCTCATTACGCTTTTTATGACTATCTTCTGGGGGTTTCATGAACTTTCTGGAAGTGTAATTACGCTATTTTCAGCACGGAATGTAGAACTCACTTTAATGTCAGCGGCTCAGACCAATTCGCTGAACTCCATGTTTATTATACTTTTTGCCATTCCGATATCGATGCTCTGGACCTGGCTTTCTCGTCGAAATCTCAATCCGCGTACCCCTTATAAATTTGGGATGGGACTGTTATTTGCCGGTGTTAGCTTCTATGTGCTAGCTATCTCTGGATCTAGCGCTAACGATCAAGGGATGGTGCCTTTTACCTACCTTCTTGTGATGTATTTCTTGCTTTCGATAGGAGAGCTTTTTATGTCTCCTGTAGGTCTTTCAAAGATTACGTCACTGTCACCGAAGCGAATCGTTGCCTTTATGATGGGGGTTTGGTTTTTATCCTCGGCCTTTGCTTTTCAGGTCGTTGGTTTTATCGGAAAAAAGCTCTCTGTAGATAGCGAATCAGCCGCTGCAGGGGGGCTTCAAACCTTAGAGATCTATACTGACGGATTTATGCTTATTGCACAATACTCACTTGGTGCTGGCCTACTCGTATTGCTGTTCTCTCCACTTATGAAGCGCCTTATGGGCGATGTACATTAAATAGAGATAGAGCGTATAGTAAGCCGTTAGCTCAACAGTACCAATGCACACCTGCATCGGTTGATCAACTAGTTCTGCAGCCCATTTGATTGCCGCCAAGAGTAAACTAAAAAACTGTGCGGTTAGAGTAGCAAATATACCTCCGGCCAAAGAAAGCAGTGATGTTAGTAGCATAAGGGGTACGAGTGGCGTAAGAACCGCAGAGGCAATAGTCGAGAAGATTGATAGTTCTTCGAATACGAGTGCAATGATAGGGGTAACTGCCAATTGGGCGGCGATACTAATTCCAACAATTTCAATGAGATACCGCCAAATGGCTTTTTTCTTCTTTACAAGTTCAAAAAAGGGAAGCGCCAAGAATATCCCTAACACGGCGGAGTAACTCAACCAAAACCCAACGCTAAATAACCAATCGGGTTCAAAAACTAGACTCATCAGCGCTGTGATACAAAGCAGGTGGATTCGATTTGCAGGTCTTCCCAAATAGCCTCCCACTTCATACAGCAAGATAAAAAGAGCTGCACGGCTTACCGAAGGGCTCCATCCTACTAAGCTTGCAAAAGTTAGTGTTAAAGCTAGTCGTACCCCTCTTCTTAATCGGTGTGGAAGTAAGAGGCTAATTGATTTGAATGCAAGGTATAGCAGTGCGAAATGTAATCCTGAAATAGCTAGGATGTGTGAGATACCCAAGATTTTAAAATGCTCTTTAATAATGGGATCTAATTCAGAACGATCTCCTAAGATTAGTGAAGCCATTAATCCTCGAGAGCGTGCAGGCATAAATAGTTGTTTCCACCTGTTGCTTACCCAATTCTTCAAGTCGAAAAGTAGTTTTTTTGGTAGTATTTGCTCAGTTAGCAATCCGTCTGGAGTGTCTATAAGCTCGTAGGATCCTGGTTTTAGAAACACCATCTGTTGTTGATTGTACCCAGGCCTACTCGGGGTATGTACGCTAACGGTTTGCCTTACAGCTAGTGAGTCAATGCTATAAACATCTATCTGCCCAATGAGTGACTCTGCTAGGTAGTGAAAGGTTTTTCCGCTGCTGCTCTTTCCCTTGTACTGCGTGAGTTGTACCGCGTAAAAGGCATGATCATTTTGCAGCGTAGTTGGTGCACGCATACCTGTTGTGAAGGCCGAAGCAAGAGCAATAAAGACTGCCAGAGCGAGTTCTTCAAAAAAGGTATTCCTATAATGCGCGATCAGTAGCCAACTGCAACAAGCAATCAGTAAGAAATAAGGGTTGGTGGTTGTTTTGAAAGAGATGAGAATTCCGCTAATCCAGTAGATTAGCAGCCTGGCCGATATGGGTACAGGTATTCTCATAAATAGCTTTTGCTGCCCTCGAACTTGCACCTGCAGATCCGAGTAATGTTCTCAATTCTTGATAATCTTCACCTAGTTTTAAGCGCTGCTGTGGGGATTTAAGTCGTTCGATTTCTCTTGTTACGTTTTCAGGTGTTAATTCGTTTTGAATGAGCTCTTTTACCGCTTCTCGATTGAGGATAAGGTTTACCAGTGAAATGTATTTTAGGGTGATAATCTTTCTGGCTATCGCGTATGAAATTGAACTTGTGCGGTAAACTACAATTTGTGGGGTGCCCATAAGCGCGGCTTCAAGAGTTGCTGTTCCGCTAGTAACTACGGCAAGATTTGCAGCTTGCAAGAGTTTCTGAGTGTGACCAAAAATAATCTGGGTACCTTCTAAGTACTCTTCATAAAAGGATAGCGGGAGTGAAGGCGCTCCTGCGATGACTACCTTAAACTCATCTTGATTAGCAACGGCTTTTAAAAGGGTGGGCAACACACGACTCACCTCTTGCTTTCTGCTCCCCGGTAGGATTGCAAGGAGCGGCTTTTCGTTTAACTTATAGTCGTTTTTAAACTGCTGAATTTCTTCTAGGCCGGTTTGTGCAATAGCATCGATTAGAGGGTGGCCAACAAAAGTAACCTCGTAGTTGTGTTTTGCATAAAATTCGGGCTCAAAAGGCAGGGTGACATATAGGTGGTCAACGTAGGTTCTAATTTTCTCAACCCGTGAAGCACGTGAGGCCCAAACCTGCGGTGCTATGTAATAGTGTACAATAATGCCGTTTTGGCGGGCCCACTTGGCCATTCGCAGATTAAAGCCCGAGAAGTCAATCAGTATAAGCGCGGTTGGCACATAGCTCTTTATATCTGCTTTACAACTTTTCATGATTCTGCTAACCGTACTGAGATTTTGAAGCACTTCAATGAAGCCCATAAAACTCAACTCTCGATAGTGAACATTAAGTGCTACCCCAGCAGACTGCATTGCTTCACCACCCACACCTCTAAATGAGGCATCTGAGTCTAAAGATTTTAGTGCTCGTACTAGATTTGCCCCGTGAAGGTCACCGGAAGCTTCGCCAGCAATAAGGTAGTATTTCATAGATTGAACTTCTTAGTGCAATATACTAAGACTCCCTGCATCACCTGTGCAGCCTAATGAATCTTCCAAGAATTGATGTGGGCCATGGCATGATGTGCAGTGAGGTCGAACTGTGTCGGCACGATTGAGGCATAGCCATTCTCTAAAGCGGCAATATCGGTGTCACTACCTTCATCAAGCAATATAAATTCGCCCGTAAGCCAGTAGTATTCTTTACCGGTCGGACTAAGGCGCTTGTCAAATCGTTCTTTCCAGTTAGCCTTGGCTTGACGACACACTTTCATACCACTTACCGGGACGCCGTCGGTTTTGGGTATGTTTACATTAAGTACCGTTCCGCTCGGAATACCTTTGTCTAATGCTTCTGTAACCAGTGTTTGAACTATCGGTTTACATGCGTCGAAATTAGCATTCCAGGAGTAGTCAAGCAACGAAAACCCGATAGCAGGTATACCTTCAACGCCAGCTTCAATCGCGGCGCTCATAGTACCTGAATAGATCACATTAATCGAGGAGTTTGCTCCGTGATTAATACCAGAAACGACTAAATCGGGCCTGCGATCTAAAATTTCGTGTAAGGCTAGTTTGACGCAGTCAGCAGGAGTTCCGCTAGTAGAGTATGCCTGAATTCCGCTGTAGTCGCCTTCGAGTTCTAGACGGTGTACTTCTAAGGTGCTATCTATGGTTATGGCATGGCCCATTCCCGATTGAGGACTGTCTGGCGCTACCACGATTATGTCGGCTAAGTCACGAACAAATCGGATGAGATGATTAATCCCTGGAGCGTTGTAACCATCGTCATTGGTAACCAGTATGAGAGGTCTTTTAGCCATTCGTTAATTTTTACCCAAATGTAGCAAGAATCGTAGGGCCGCTCCATCTCAATTTCCGTAAATTAGGGTTGTTTTATGACCAAAATAGCGATAATGAAGAAGAAATTTGGGTTAGGCCTACTGGTCTTACTACTTGGTTTTGCCTCATGTAGTTTTACAGATAATCACAATTTTGAGACCGATAATAAGGACAAGCTCCTTATCGACCTGATCACATATGTACTTGAAAAAGGTCATTACGATCCAAAAGAGCTGAACGATGAATTTTCTTCGGAAGCTTTTGATCGATTTATTGAAGGCCTTGACCCCTTAAAGCGTTATTTTCTTGCAGAAGACATCGAAGCGTTTGAAAAATACAGATATCTAATTGACGATCAGTTAATTGCAAAAGATTTAGAGTTTTTCGACGAGGCCTACCAACTTCTTGTAAAACGCATAGCAGAGGCTAAAACACGATATGATGAGCTGCTTTCAAGTCCTATCGACTTAGAAACTAAAAAAGTGGTAGAACTGGATTACGAGCAGCTAGATTTCGTAAACACTACCCGAGAATTAGAAGAGCGTTGGATTGAGCAACTAACTATAAGTTTACTTCCAGTTGTCGATGCTCAGCTTGAAAAATTTGCTCGAGAGAATAATCTCTCTGTCGCTGATATCGATAAAGAGTCTTTCGATACTGCACAGCTTGCTGCGCAAGAAGAATTGAAGCGCACGTTCTATGAGTACTTTCATTTTATGAGTGAGCTCGATAGAACAGACTATTTCTCAACCTATATCAATGCGGTGGTAGAAACTTTTGATCCGCATACCTACTATTTTGCCCCTACAGATAAGGATCGTTTTGATATTGCTATGTCCGGAAAGTTTGAAGGTATTGGGGCAAGACTTCAAAAAAAGCCAGAAGGGGTCACGGTTGTTGAGATCATTTCTGGAGGTCCGGTTTGGAGAGCAAAGGCCCTCGAAGTAGGTGACGAATTATTGAAGGTACGTCAAGAGGACGGAGAGCCTGTAGATATTAGCGCAATGCGACTTGACGATTCTATTGAACTAATTAAAGGGCCAAAAGGTTCGACCGTTTATCTCACGGTAAAAAGAGCGACCGGTGTAGTCGAAGAAATTGCTGTGGTAAGAGATGTAGTAGAGCTCGAAGAGAGTTATGCGAAATCAGTTAAAATCTCCGATAACAACGGAAGCTACGGTCTTATTCACTTACCCAAATTCTATATTGATTTTGAAGATTACAATGAGCGCAACGCCGCGATTGATGTAAGAGCCGAACTTGAACGACTTCAAAATGAGGGTGTTGACGGTATTGTGATTGATTTACGAGATAATGGGGGTGGATCTTTACAAACTGTCGTTGATATGGCCGGCTATTTTATAGATCAAGGGCCCGTAGTACAGGTAAGAACAGCCGGAGACCGAAGAGAAGTTCAAGAAGATCCAGAGCCAGGTATCGTTTATGATGGCCCACTAGTAATACTCGTTAATGAATTGTCAGCTTCAGCTTCGGAAATACTAGCTGCCGCTCTTCAAGATTACGGAAGAGCAGTCATTATCGGCAGTGAGCGTACGTATGGAAAGGGTACGGTTCAAAATGTGATTCCGCTTTCGAATATAATTCGCTCTAATGAGCTCGGAGATTTAGGAGCACTAAAGATTACCACACAAAAGTTTTACAGAGTAAGTGGAGGCTCAACACAGCTTGAAGGTGTTTCATCCGATATTGTCATTCCTGATCGCTACAGTTATATTGATGTAGGAGAGCGGGATCAAGAAAACCCCTTGTCGTGGGATCAGATCAGCCCTGTCTCGTTTAGACCTTGGCACAAACAAATTGATTTTGAACGGGTATTGCAAAACAGTCGCGAGCGTCTTTCTGCTAATCAGTACGTCGCATTACTTGATAAAGAGGCCCGTTTTATTAGTGAGCAGCGTAACGATCGACGTACTGCGCTCGATCTTGGATCGTATAGAAAAGAGAAAGAATCATTGAAACTCCGATCAAAAGAGTTTGAAGCGCTTGATAACTATGATACAGCCTTTTCGTTTAGTTCACTACCCTATGAACGAGCTTTATTTGATCAGGATTCTATCTTGCGTGAAAAACGTAATCGCTGGCATAAAGAGTTAGCCTCTGATGTGTATTTAGAAGAAGCTATTGCTGTACTTAAAGACTTAAAGCAGTTCACCTATGCGCGCCCAAATCCTATTAAGGGGTAGCTAATCGAAATGTGTTTTGTGTCGATTTGCATCCATCTTTAAAAAGATATAGCACATTAAGGTAAAAAATAGCAAGCTTGAACCGCCATAGCTAAAGAACGGTAATGGAATTCCGATTGTAGGGAGTATTCCTAATACCATACCTACATTAATACTAAAGTGCACAAATAAGATGGATACTACTCCGTAGCCGTAGATTCGGTGAAACGCTTTTTTTGTCGATCAGCTAAGAAAATAAGTCGAAGTAAAAGTGCAATAAAGGCTAAAACTACCAAGCTGCTCATTACGAATCCCCATTCTTCACCAACCGAGCTAAAGATGTAATCAGAGTGCTGAGCGGGTACAAAATTTCCCTTGGTGCGTGTGCCTTCTAAGAAGCCTTTTCCCCACCATCTGCCCGATGCAATAGCGCTAGTGGCTTGGTAGGTGTTGTAACCGATACTTTGTTTGATGTCTAGAAGTTTGTCCGCATCCATTTCTAAATTGAGCCAAAGCGAAAATCGATCTCGATGGTGTTGTTTAAAAACAGAAGAAAATACCCAGGGAGCTAGACTAATGATAGCGGTAAGTGTAAGAGAAAAAAACAATAAGAACCATCGGGGTATAGAGCCTTTCTTTGGTTTTAGCCATAGGTAGGAGATAAAAAGTAGGGTGCCCCCAATAAGGCTATACAAAGGACCCCACTTAAGTGATGTGGCAAATCCAAGTATGCAAAAGACTACAAACCCTAAATAATACAAGGGCAGTCCTTCTCTAAATAGCACTAAAAACAGCGAAAAGAAGATCAGTGCGCTACCCGGATCGGGTTGCGCAATTACTAAAAGCGCAGGAACCACAAGAATCGCTATAGCATATCCTTGATGACTCAGATTCTTAAGGCTTACTTGTGTGTCACTTAAGTATTTTGCCAGCGCAAGTGCTACGATAAGCTTCATGAGTTCTGAGGGCTGAAAATTAAGCGGTCCGAGATCGTACCATGACCTTGCCCCAGCAATAGTTTTTCCGAAAAGAAACAGTCCCAAAAGAAGACCTAAACCTATTAGATAAGATACACTAGAGAAACGTTCTACCTGACTTTCCGGTATAAAACTGTAGATGATAACTACCAGTATACTCAGAAGTGCAAAAAAGAACTGTTTGCCGTAAAACGTACTGAGATTAAGTAGTGGCCCCGACGTATCGTTACCCACCGTAGTACTATAAATAGTTGCGCAGCCAAAGGCAATAAGAAATAGGAGCAAAAAAATGCTAACCCAATCTAAACGAAATATCAAAAAATTACCACGCATATTCGTTGATCCTAAAAGGTTTGCCGCTATACGGTTTTTGGTATTCCTGATCGAGTGTTTTTTCGAGCATTCGTTTCTCAAGATCGCTGCGAGCGATACTACCCTTGAGATATTTCTCTATCATAAGTGACGCGATATGGCCGGCATATCGATTTCCGTAGTATCCGTGCTCTATATAAACAGCGATCGCAATTTTAGGATCTTCAACAGGAGCAAAGGCTACAAACACCGAATGATCTGTAAGTTGTACTTTGTTACCATCGATACGGGTAAAATTCTCAACGGTCCCTGTTTTTCCGGCAACCCTGATTCCTGGAATTTGAAGAAATCGCGCCGTTCCAGAAGTGTAAACAGCCTCCATGCCTTCTATCACCGGATCGAAGTGTTTGGTATCAATTGTGGTATATCGCTTTTCTCGATAGGTGTAATCGATTTGGTTTTCGTTTTCGATCGATTTGATTAGGTGTGGAGTGATAAAATATCCCCGATTGGCAATAGCCGCAGTCATATTGGCTAGCTGTAGGGGCGTTGCAGCAACTTCTCCCTGTCCTATCGAGTTAGAAATGATAAAGGTTGATACCCACCTGTTCTTTCCGTATGCACTATTGTAATATTCGGTAGAGGGAATTCTGCCAGGGGCGCCCGTTGGCAGATCAGTTCCAAGAAAGTCGCCAAGTCCAAAACTTTTCATATGTCCTTCCCAAATATCATGTGCAATTCGGGTCTCATCGAATTTGCGATAGAACGATCGGAAACTCTCGGCGAAGTAGGCGTTACACGAATGCAGTAGGCCATTGTGTAAATCCCGAACACCACCTCCACAGTGACATCCTTTTTTTTCACCTGAAACGAAAAAGCCCTCGTAGCAGGTGTAGGTAGTTTTAGGAGTAATCGCTCCTTCTTGAAGTGCAACTAGGGCGTTTAACGCTTTGAACGGAGATCCAGGAGAGGGTTGGGCAAGAATAGATCGGTCCCAGGTAGGTTTCGCCAAGCTGTCGTAATACATGGCGGTATAATTCTCAGATCTTTTCCGGCCAACCAGCAGCGATGGGTCATAGGTTGGGCCGCTTATCATGCTCAAAATTTCTCCGCTTTTGGGTTCAATGGCAACTATACCTCCGCGTTTGCCGTTCATCAGCAGCTTACCGTACTCTTGAAGCTCTTTATCGATAGAGATATTAATGTTTTTACCCATTACAGGTAGACTATCTAAACGACCCTCTTTATACGGACCGATTTCTCGATTGAATCGATCTTTTTGAACATAACTCACACCCTTCTTTCCTCGGAGGATCTCTTCGTATTGACGCTCTAGCCCAGTTCGACCAATATTCTCTCCAGGGATATAATAGCTGTTTTTGCGGACATCTTCTGTGTTTACCTCACTGATATAGCCCAACACATGAGCCGATGAGTTGGTGTAGTATTCTCTAAGCGATTTTTTACGAATGAAAAAACCGTCAAATCGTCGCAGTTTTTCTTGTAAGGCCGCGTAATTTTCTTTTGAAAGATTGGCGACCAATACAGAGGGTAAACGAGTAGAATAGATTCGTGCGCGTTCCATTCGTTTCAAAAACTCTTCCTTACTTAAATCAAGTAACGAGATAAATTCTAAGGTATCTAGAGACTTAACTTCACGCGGGATTACCATAACATCGTAGGCCGGTTGGTTTCCCACTAGTATTTTGCCATTCCGGTCATAAATGAATCCTCGCTCTGGATAGATGTAGTTTTTGGTAATAGCCGGGTCAGAATCGATGATGCTCGATTCTTTATAAAAAAGCTGCAGGCTGATAAGCTTTCCAATGAATAAGAGGCCTACAACAATGATTACAAGCGAATATAAAAATCGCGACATACTAGCGTTTATGTAATGAAAACAGTTGGATAAGAAGCCATCCTACCACAAAACTTACAGAAAGATGAATGGCTAACTGTTTCAAAATTACAAAAGCACGGCTTAGGTCGAAAGATTCCGCTACAAAGAAAATAAGATGATGGATAACTAGCAGTAAAAACAAAAAGTAGCTGTGTTGCCCATTACTCCCTTGTTTTTTATTGTCGCTGTGATATTCAATGCTCGAACCGTAGCAGAACCGTAGCATTTGAGGACGGAAATATGCGGCTGCAGTTAGTCCTAGTGCGTTAAGTGCTAGGGTGTCAGCAAAACTATCCGCAACTAGTCCTAATAAAAATGCGAGAAAAATGCTTAGGCTGTGATCAGATTCTGTTGGGTAGCTGAAAAGAAATAGTACAAGAAGCATGGGTTGAGCCATCCCAAAAAAATCAAATCCATTTAGAACAACCACCTGCAAGAGCAAGATGCCGATAAATCGAAAAAGCACATTGAGATTAATGGAATTCATCTTGAGTTTGTTCGAGTTGTAATTGCTCTTGTTTTAAGTTGCTTGCAATGATATAGACTTGATCTAAGTCGGACATGTCGTTGAACAGTCGCACCTCTACCTTATAGAAACTACTGTTTTTAGGACTGGTGAAATTGCTGATTTGCCCGATCGGAATCCCGGGAGGAAATACACTAGACATACCTCCAGTTACTATAGTGTCGCCTATTTCGATTTTAGCAATTTTTGGAAGATCAACTAGGGTACATCGGTCGATAGCGGTACCATCCCAAATCAGTGATCCAAAGTGGTTCGTATTTTTTAACGAGGCATTGATGCTTAATTCTTTGTGAAGTAGCGATACTACGGTAGAAAAATGTGCACTCGATCGCTCTACTACTCCAATGACGCCCTTATCGGATACCACCCCCATGTCTTTCTCTAATCCAGATACCGTTCCTTTATTCAGGGTGATCAAATTTTTCTCTCTAATCACACTATTTTTTATCACCTTGGCATCAATTACACGATATGCTTTTAGGGTGTCGGCGCTTCTGAAATCTCCTCCTAAAAGTGCCTTTTCGAATTGTGCTTGATAAAGGGCCTCTCGTAGCTTTTGATTTTCAATAGCAAGTTCATCGTTGAGGGTTCCAAGTTCGAAATAGTCGAATATATTTTTTCGAAGCTGAAAGACACTTCCGGCCATTTTGCTAGATGAGCTTAACCACTTTACACGCTGTGGGGTATCTGCTGTAACGGTAAGTGCAAGCCCGAGCAGGAGCAGTATTATAGTGAGTACTTCTGCACGCCTATGAAGCAGTAAGGCAAGCAGCCTACTCATTATTGAATAAGAACAGTTTTGTAGATTTCGAGGTGTTTCAGCGCAGTTCCAGTGCCTCTAACTACGGCTCTAAGCGGATCTTCAGCAATATATACAGGGAGGTCGGTCTTTGCAGAAAGTCGCTGATCAAGACCACGTAACATGGCACCACCACCCGCTAAATAAATACCTGAATTGTAAATGTCAGATGCGAGCTCAGGAGGTGTTTGAGAGAGTGTTTCCATCACTGCCTCTTCAATTCGTACGATAGACTTGTCAAGCGCTTTCGCCACCTCACGATACCCTACAATGATTTGCTTGGGCTTTCCTGATAGCAGGTCACGACCTTGGATTTCTAAATTATCTGGTGGTGCATCAAGTTCATCTGTTGCAGAACCACACTCAATCTTAATCTTTTCAGCCGTGCGTTCCCCGATAAACAGGTTGTGCTGGGTTCTCATATAGTTGATGATATCGTTTGTGAAGACATCACCTGCGATTTTTACTGAGCGATCTTCCACAATACCACCAAGGGCAATTACCGCGATTTCAGTAGTTCCACCTCCTATATCTACAATCATGTTTCCTTTTGGCTTCATGATGTCTAATCCAATTCCGATTGCAGCGGCCATTGGTTCATGGATGAGGTAAACCTCTTTTCCGTTTACCCGTTCGGCCGATTCTTTTACCGCGCGCATCTCTACTTCTGTAATTCCAGAAGGAATACAGACCACCATGCGCAGTGATGGCGGAAACCATCTTTTTTGAAGGGCCGGAACACTTTTAATAAGCATTCCAATCATTTTTTCTGAAGCATCAAAGTCAGCGATTACCCCATCTTTCAGAGGACGAATGGTCTTGATGTTTTCATGCGTTTTACCTTGCATCAAACTAGCTTCTTGACCTACCGCTACAATTTTTCCGGACATACGATCACGGGCCACAATAGAAGGGCTGTCTACCACTACTTTGCCATTATGAATGATAAGGGTATTCGCCGTTCCAAGGTCGATTGCTATTTCTTCGGTTAAAAAGTCAAAAAATGCCATAAGTTACGCGTGCTAAAGATGCCTTTCGAATGTACGAAAATTAATGTTTGAAATGTCGTATACCCGTCATTACCATGGACATACCTGCCTTATTGCAATACTCGATGCTCAATTCGTCTTTAATTGACCCTCCGGGTTGAATTACAGAACTGATACCTGCATTGTCACCAATTTCCACACAGTCTGGAAAAGGGAAGAAGGCGTCTGATGCCATTACCGAACCTTTTAATTCGAAAGAAAAGCTTTGCGCTTTGTGAATAGCTTGGTTAAGGGCATCGACTCTTGAGGTTTGTCCGGTTCCGCTAGCGATGAGTTGTTTGTTCTTTGCAATTACAATAGTATTCGACTTGGTGTGTTTACAAATTTTAGAAGCAAATAATAAGTCTTCTATTTCAGATTGACTTGGTGCTTTTGATGTGACCACCTGTAAACCTTCTGCAGCGTCGGTTTTAAGATCTCTATCCTGAACTAAATAGCCATTAAGTGCGGTTCTGACCTGGCTTTTTGGTAGATCCCAGTGCTTTTGAACGAGTAAAATTCGGTTTTTCTTTTCGCTCAAAATCGATTGAGCTTCTGCTTCAAACGCCGGTGCGATGACCACCTCGCAGAAAAGCGATTGGATTTCTTTTGCAGTTGCGATATCAATAGTCGAATTTGCTATAAGAATGCCTCCAAAAGCCGATACAGGGTCGGCTGCAAGCGCTGCTCGATAGGCCTCTACTAGGGTTACTCTACTCGCAAGGCCACAAGCATTATTGTGTTTTAAAATAGCGAATGTTGGCTCGTCATCTTTGAATTCGCTCATTAAAGTCAGGGCGGCGTCTACATCTAATAGGTTGTTGTACGATAATTCTTTACCGTGTAGCTGGTCGAATAAATCGTTAAAATCACCGAAGAAAAATCCATTTTGATGTGGGTTTTCACCGTAACGAAGCACCTTAGAGTCACTTGAGCTGATGCGTAGGGCAGGCAGTTGTTCGGTTTGATTAAAATAGCCAAAGATCGCCGAGTCGTAATGTGATGAGGTTGCAAAAGACAGTGCTGCAAAGCGCTTTCTGTCTTCAAGAGTCGTTGCTCCCTGTCTGTTTTCCAGGATACCAAGGAGTTCGCTGTACTGATCTACCGAAGAAACGCAAACTACATCATTGTAGTTTTTTGCTGCCGCTCTAATCAGTGAAATGCCCCCAATGTCTATTTTTTCAATAATCTGCTCGTGGCTACCTCCTTCAGAAACCGTTTTTTCGAACGGATATAAATCGACGATAACCAGATCAATTTGAGGAATTTGGAATTCGGCTAAGGTTTTCTGATCGGTAGGTTCTTCGCTGCGATTTAGAATTCCGCCAAAAATTTTCGGGTGAAGTGTTTTTACTCTTCCGCCTAAAATAGAAGGGTATTCCGTAATAGTCTCTACAGCAATAACATCAATTCCGAGTTCTTTAATAAAGGTTTCGGTTCCTCCGGTAGAGTATATAGTAACTCCCAGGTCGCTTAACTTTTTTACGATCGGAGCTAAACCTTCTTTATGAAATACTGAGATTAACGCGGATTGAATGTTTTTGGTGGTGCTCATAAGTGATGATTATAAAATTTCAGCAATGCGCTGATTGATGAATTCGAGTAAGGCCAAATCGGCATCGGTAAACGGGTCTAGCTGATGCGAATCGATATCGATTTGCCCAATATTTTTTCCGTCTTTGAAAAGCGGAATTACAATTTCAGATTTAACCGTTAGACTGCAAGCGATGTAGTTGTCTTGAGCGCTCACATCAGGTACGATAAAATTTTGATTCGAGAGGGCTACTTGTCCGCAAATTCCTTTTCCGAAAGGAATAGTTGTATGGTCGGTTGGTTCTCCCGCAAATGCTCGTAACTTTAGTGTTTGGGTGTCGTTCTCGTGAAAATAAAACCCTACCCAGTCGTAATGATCAACCTCGTTTCTGAGGAGTTCGCAAATTTGTTCTAAACGTTCTCCAACAGATAAACTCTCATCGTCAATAAGGGTTGAAACCGCTGTTCGAAGTGCTTGCATTACCTTTGTATTAAAGATGCAAAAGTAGGATAACCTATAATTTAAACCAATGAAACAAACCTTTTATATAGACGGAATTACCTGTATGTCGTGTGTAGGCGCATTGACCGAATTTTACACTCAATTTCAAGGGGTTCAGTCGGCTGCAATTGATAAGGAAACTGGGAGGGTAGAGCTTGAAACAGATCGGTTATTTTCAACTACTGAACTTTCAGCCAATTTAGCTGCTAAATACTCCTTCCGAGCAAATGTAGTTCAGTCAAATAACAGTGCCTCGGAAGTTAAAGCGGCTTCTAAATGGAAGCGGTTATTTCCGCTGTTTCTAATTGGTGGCTATTTATTTGCTTACAGCGGTTTCCGTTGGTATATGGCTGATATCGAGACGGCGATGCTTGATTTTATGGGACTATTCTTTTTAGTATTTAGTTTTTTCAAGTTTTTAGACTATCCCGGATTCGCTCCGAGCTTTTCTATGTACGATCCAATAGCAAAGGCGGTGCCCTTTTATGCAAAGGCTTATCCGTTTATAGAGCTCGTCATGGGAACGCTTTTCATCGTACGCGCCTTAGTGCCCACTTTAGTGCCCGTTTTACTGTATATCACGTTGGTAATTCTTGGCGCAACTACCGTTGGGGTAGTTCGTTCGTTGCTTGATAAAAAAGCTATACAATGCGCCTGTTTAGGTACGGCACTAAAGCTGCCGATGACGGAGGCTACTTTTATTGAGAATGCGGTTATGCTAGCGATGACCGTTTACATGCTAGCTTAACAAGGTAAAATGAAAAAGGCTCCCGAGGGAGCCTTTTTTAGTATAGGAACATAACTTATT
>CAZUBV010000003.1:0-27194 GCA_964618875.1 uncultured Flavobacteriaceae bacterium | reverse complement strand
TCTGGTTACCGTTAAGAAAACGCCGACTAGGGTTACTAAAGAACAGCTGTTATACGATTGTAAATGGAGTCCATTCGAAGGCCACACCTTTACATATAGTATTGATAAAGTTTGGGTAAACGGAATGTTAGGTTACCAAAATGGCAAGGTGAACGAAAGCACCCGAGGTCAGAAACTAGTATTTAACCGACGATAATGAAAAGATTGTCACTTCTTAGCTTACTGCTACTTTTGATTTCCTGCGCTACGCGAATGATGGAGCCGCCTGAAGATCTAATCGAGGAGTCGGTTTTTGCAGATATTCTATATGATATCGCTCTGTTGAAAGCTGTTCATAGTACTTCGCCAGCTACTCTAGAAAATCAGGGAATTTTAATCATGCCTTATGTCTTAGAGAAATACCAGATCGATAGTGTTCAATTGCTGAACTCAAATAAATACTATTCGACTCTAGGAACTACCTATCTCACATTATTTGACTCGATAGAGGCGCGTTTAGAACAGAAAAGTGACCTCATTGATAGCTTACGTAGGCTTGAGGATGCTAAGCCTCAGCGTTTTTGATGGGTATAGGCTGCTACGATTTCTTTTAAATCATTTTCGAACGAATCGATAGCAAGGCCTTCAAACTCCTTTTGATCTGTAATGAGCTCATATTCGGACGAATTACACATCGCATCTATGATTTCTGGTGTAAGTTTCCGCTTCTTTTGAGTAATAAGAGAAGCCAAAAACTCAAGCCACCCTGCGAGCTGTAAACTCGACTTTTTGATGGGTTGCTTACTTACTTTATTACCGACAAGGCTACTTATTTTTGTGGCTAGCTCGAAATAACTCAGGTTAGCAGCCACTAGCGTAACGGTTTGCGAGTTTAGTTTTTCGGTAGCCCAAAGACTGCATTTAACCACCGCATCTGCGCTTACCCATCCAGTTTTACCTGTGGGTACTTTAACAAACGGACGACACAAGTTTCTAATCACCCTTCCACTAGGACGCTTCCAGAAATGCGAGCCAAGAATCACACCAGGTCTAATAATAGAGTTGGCAATTCCTTCTTGCGCACCTCGGTGTACTTCGAGTTCGCTTAAGTATTTCGTGTATCCGTAATAACTCGTACTTCCCTCATTCTCGGCGGCGATAGAGCTAATTAAGGTGATGCCGATTTTTTTCTCGATCAGTGCGTCAACTAGAATTCTCGTGGTGAGCACATTTGAGTGATACAGTTGTTTCCTGTCTTTTCTATCGAAGGAAACCAGTGCGGCACAATGAATTACCGATGTGCATCCGTCTAATGCTTTATCTAAGGTTTCTATTCGGTCTAGCTCTGTTCCAACCCATTGTACCGCCTCAAAGAGTGCTGCCGAATTTTTCGCTTTAAAAAATCGTTTTACTTCTTCAATACCGTGATCACTGCGATAAAACCCTCGAACTGCTTTGCCTTGTTGGGCGAGATGAAGTAAGAAATGAGCACCTAGCATACCGGTGGCTCCCGTGACTAAAATCATAAGGTAAATGTAGGTAAAGAAGCTATATTTGTAGGCCTAAAGATATGATGAGTACAACATTTATAGAAGAGTTACAGTGGCGAGGCATGGTGCATGATTACATGCCGGGTCTTGACCAGCACTTAAGTGAGCAAATGCGGAGCGCCTATGTAGGTTTTGATCCTACAGCAGATTCGTTGCATATCGGAAACCTGGTAAGCATTATGATGTTACGACATTTTCAGCTGGCTGGCCATAAGCCGATAGCTCTGGTCGGCGGTGCAACGGGTATGATTGGTGATCCCTCGGGTAAGTCAAAGGAGCGCAATCTATTAGATGAGCAAACATTGCGACATAATCAAGAGGCAATTCGCGCGCAATTGTCTCGATTTTTAGACTTTGATCCGTCAGTATCGAACCCGGCAGAGCTTGTGAATAATTACGATTGGATGAAGGAGTTTAGTTTTCTGGCTTTCATCCGCGATGTTGGCAAGCATATCACAGTGAACTACATGATGGCGAAAGAATCAGTTAAGAAACGCGTTGCTGGCGAAGAAAGCGACGGTATGTCCTTTACTGAATTCACCTATCAACTTGTTCAGGGATACGATTTTTTACATCTCTACAATCAAAAAGAAATTACCCTTCAGATGGGGGGTAGTGATCAGTGGGGCAACATCACGACAGGTACCGAGCTCATTCGCCGAGTTAGTCAAGGAAAAGGGTACGCGCTTACCTGCCCGTTAATTACTAAGGCAGACGGAACTAAGTTTGGTAAATCGGAAGGTAGTAATATTTGGCTAGATCCAGAGCGAACCTCTCCTTATACCTTTTATCAATATTGGCTCAACACCTCCGATGAAGATGCTGAGCGGTTCATTAAGATTTTTACTTTTTTAGGTAAGTCCGAAATTGAAAAGCTCACTCTTGAGCATAAAGAGGCCCCTCACCTGCGCCTGTTGCAACAACGACTCGCGAAAGAAGTGACCATTCTCGTGCACAGCGAAGAAGATTATGAGAATGCCCTATCGGCCAGTCAAATTCTTTTCGGCAAGTCAACCGCAGATGATTTGAAAAAACTTTCTGAGAAGGTATTTTTAGAGGTTTTTGCTGGTGTTCCCACTGCTGAGGTAAGCCGATCGCGATTTGAACAAGGGCTTGATATGATCGCTGCTCTTTCAGCAGAGACTCAATTTTTCGCATCAAATGGTGAAGCACGCCGCGAGCTCAAGCAGCAATCAATTTCTGTAAATAAGAGTAAAGTAGGTGAAGATTATGTGCTTTCTAGTTCTGATCTAATTGCAGATAAATACGTGCTGTTGCAGCGAGGTAAAAAGAATTATTACCTACTTCAGGTGGTCTAGGCCATAAGTAGATTACAACCTCTAACTTCTGCGGTATCAAAACGGCCAAGAACTTCAAAAGTTCCATCAGCATAGACCTTACCCAAATCTTCTGTTGCAATAAAGCTGCACGACTGAGTATTTGCCAGGTCAATGATATTAATGCCACCAGTTCGGCCTTCAGGCACATACGATAGCGGATCTTCGGTTTCACGGATGAGTACTTTCATCCATGGTGCGGGAGTAAAGATTCCATCTTTAGCTGCATAGGCTTGGGAGAACAATTCGGTCATTCCGTATTCAGAATGAATGTGTTCGACTCCGAACGCTTTAGTTAATACCTCGTGTACCTCTGCACGGACGAGTTCTTTCCGCCGTCCTTTCATTCCGCCAGTTTCCATTATAATGGTATCTGCTAGCGGCATCGCTTTGGTCTCAGCAAAATCGAGTAAGGCATAGGTTACTCCAATGAGAAGTTTTTTGCCAGGCTCTTGCAAGGCAGCAGTTAGTGAAGCATAGTCGTCTTTAAAATAACCCGACCCCGGTAGGGCGCGCTTAAGTAAGGAATCGATCATGTAGATCAGCGATGAGTGCTGTTGTTCCTTATAAGAAGGCAATAGCGCAAGTAGCCGTAACTCTTCGATCGGTCCGTAGTTCTTCTCAAAAAAAGTGGTAAAGCTGAGCTCGTAATCTGTTAACGATTCGAAGTAGTGCTTACTTCGGCTTAGCTGCCCTGTGGTTCCAGAACTGGCAAAATAGCCTTTGGCTGATAAGTTCTGGTGAAGGATTTGGTGAGACTTAAAAAAAGAAATAGGTAAGAAGGGTATTTCTTGTAAACTGCGGACATTCTCTGGAGTTCTGCTTAATAACTGGGCGTATTTTCTGTAAATAGGCAATAGCTCGTAGTGTTGCTTAAATCGTATTAATGCCTCCTTTTCAAAGCTTTCTGGGTGTATGGTTAAAAAGGAAGAATGCCGCATGAATCAAGAATCGCTTATGGTTACAAAGTTAACTACAATAGAAATATGAGCTAGTTTTTTTCGGGTATAGCCGGGGGAGCTCAGTAAAATCAAGCAGTTAAACTTTAGTTAACATTTAAGAACATCACACTTAACCTTGTAGCTGTTTTTATAGCCGAATGTTAACCTTGACCTAAACTTTAGTCTGGCCCGACCTTCTAGTTTTGTTAAAAAATTTAAAACCCCAAAAAATGAAAAAATCAATTCTCGCTGTTGCTTTATCAGGAGCTTTTTTATTCTCTTCTTGTGAGCAAGAAGTTGTTCTTGATGACGCTGCTATCCAGACTATTGTAGACGCTGCCGTTGCTGCTGCGCTTGCAAACTATCCAAACACTCAAGCTATTGCTGATGCTGCTGCTGCTGCTGCTGCTGCTGCTGTCGCTGAGGGTTTAGGTGATATCGATTCTGCCATCCAAGACGCGCTAGATGCTGCTGAGGCATTAACAAATCCTACTGTAGTTCGTGTAGGTACAGGTGGTGTTACTTATATCACTGCTAATACTACTTGGACTAATGACAAAATCTGGTTAATGGACGGTAAGATCGTTGTTGACGCAGGTGCTACCCTTACTATTGAAGAAGGTACAATCGTTAAAGCTTCTGCCGGTACTGGTGCAAATGCAACTGTACTTATTGTTGCTAAAGGAGGTAAAATAGAAGCTGTAGGTACTGCCGAAAAGCCAATCATTTTTACAGATGCTAATGACCAAATCGTTTATGCTAACGGAACTACATCTCCAAACCGTTCACTTACTGATAAGGGTCTATGGGGTTCTGTAATCATTCTTGGTAACGGTATTGTTGGTGCTGCTAATGGTGAAGCTAACATCGAAGGTGTGGTTTCTGGTTATGAATTCACCCAATACGGTGGATCTAACAACGCTGAAAACTCTGGAACCCTTAAATACGTTTCAATCCGTCACACAGGTACTGCTGTATCTCCAGGAAATGAGCTTCAAGGTCTTACTATGGGTGGTGTAGGTTCAGGAACTGTAGTTGAAAACATTGAACTTATCGGATCAGAAGATGACGGTATCGAAATCTTTGGTGGTGCTGTAAACGTAACCAACATTGTTATTGGAAACTTTGACGATGACGGAATCGATTTAGATCAAGCTTATGCAGGTACTATCTCTAACGCAGTAATTATCATGGCAACCGGTTCTGATACGGCTTTTGAAATTGACGGTACTGAGGAGCCTAATGATGCGATTACAGGAGAGTATACAGTTAAAAATGTAACTGCTTACGGTAAGGCAGATGCTACTAAAGCTGACACTCTAGGTGATTGGAAATCAGACGCTACAGGTTTCAACGATAACATCTTATTCGTAGACTTTAAAGCGGGTACTACTCTTGCTGGAATTGATGCTGATACTTATGATGGTGCTGGAACCGCTACTGTTGCAGGGAAACTAAACTTTAGAGATGTAGTTGTTGTAACTGCTGATACTAAAACTGCGGTTATTGCTGGAAAAGTTGCTGACGCAAGTGCTACTTGGTTAACTGTAAGTGCTACTCGTCCTTCTGGCAAAGGTGCTGATGAATCAGTATTTGCTTGGACTCAGTTCTTCAACTAATCTACTTTGAATATAATTTCAAAAAAAGAATAGCCCCAAGGGGCTATTCTTTTGTTTATTTAAAACCTTACTAATGAAAAAACAATTTCTTTTTGCTGTCCTTTCACTGTTTTTTGGCCAACTGTTCTCGCAGTCTTCAATTTCTGGGGTTGTTATTGATGGCGATTTTAATGAGCCGCTTGCCTTTGCGAATGTTGTCGTTCGTGAAATGGGCCAGAGCGAGACCATAGCAGGGGCAATTACTGACTTTGAGGGTAGGTATTCGCTAGTGATTTCAGATCAAGGCATGTACGAGGTTGAATTCTCGTATCTAGGATATGAAACCAAGGTGGTTAAAGAAGTGTCAATCGAACAGGCTGGTGACACGGAGGTGAATATTGTTCTGATGCCTGTGGCAAATGCACTTGAAGAAGTTGTTGTAACCACTACCGCTCGTAAAAATAACGAAGCCTCTGTATTGGCTATTCAGAAAGGTGCGGTTACCCTAGTTGACGGTCTTTCTGCTCAAACGATAAAAAAATCAGGTGATGGGAACGTTGCCACTGCTATTAAACGTATCCCTGGTGTATCTGTTCAAGGTGGAAAGTTTGTTTACGTTCGAGGACTAGGAGATCGTTATTCTAAGACATTACTCGGCGGGGTTGAAGTTCCAGGCCTTGACCCGGATAGAAATACACTTCAATTAGATGTATTTCCAACTAATTTATTAGATAATATTTTGGTGAGTAAGTCAGCAAGTGCTGATCTTCCTGCCGATTTTACCGGAGGGCTTGTTGATGTTCTATTAAAGGACTTTTCAACGCTTCCCGAATATAATATATCTGTTTCTACTGGGTATAACACCTCCACTAATTTTCAAACGGCACCAGCTCTTCCGGATTATTCGTTAAATGCACTTTCTTTCGATAGTAGAGCAAATGATCTGCCGTTTTCATCTGTCATTGATTTTCCTCGCCCGGTAAATGTAACTAATGCGGCTCAAGAATCGCTGCTAGTAAATAGCACCAATGCGTTTACCAAGCAAATGGGTGTTAGTCGTGAAAATAACTTAATGGATTATAGTATTGGAGCTACTGCCTCGAATCAATACACGCTTTCAGAAAAATCTACCCTTGGCTTCATTGCCTCTGTGAATTATAAGTACGATTCTGACTATTACGAGAATGTAATTAACCGAAGCGTTGCAGTTAGAAATGGTGTTCAACAAGATTTTGATGGCCAAGAAGGAGAGCAAGGTTCTATTCAGGCGATTGCTAGCGGACTTTTTGGATTGGCACTAAAGACAGGGAACTTTAAACATAAAGCTACTGTGTTAGTAATACGAAGCGGCGAGAGCACCGGTTTCGATGGTATTATCGAAGATTACATTGAAAACCCATACTCAGGAGTTACTAATACTATGACTCATACTCAACGCGACATCTTAACCGTTCCTTTTTCAGGGGCTTATAGACTAAGTGATAAGCTAGCTTTTGATTGGAAGGTTGCTCCGTCAGTGGTTAGAGTACGTGATATTGATTTTAGAAAAACAGTTTTTAATGTCCTTTCAGACGGAACACGAATTATCGATAATTCTGCATCAGCACTTCCACTTAGATTGTGGAGGGATCTCGAAGAATATGGAGTCTCTGCTCGAGCTGATTTGAAATATGATTTTAACCTCTTCGGAAGTGAGGGGAATAAGCTGAAAGTAGGTGCTGCTTTTAATTCAAAGGATAGAGAATTTGGCACCGATTTATTTTCTATCGGTTATCGTGGGAACTCTTCAGACCTTGGTGGAGACTATAATAATATTTTGAGATCAAGCTTCATCTGGAATTCTACTAAAGATAGCGGGTCATTCGTAATTGGTGATTATCAGCCTACTAACCAGTACCAGTCTGAGAGTGAAACTATCGGAGCCTATCTCTCGACAGAATTGCGTCTGTCAGAAGCGTTAAAGGCTATCATTGGTGTTCGTTATGAACAGTATAGTGTATTGTATTCAGGTCAAGATATTTCTGGAACGATCTATAGAAATAAAGAGTTTATTGATGTTCAAGATTACTACCCTTCTGCTAACCTGATTTATTCTTTTAGTGATAAGACCAATCTTCGCGCATCGTATTCGTTAACTACGGCGCGTCCGAGTTTTAAAGAGAATTCAGCAGCGAACATCTATGATCCTATCACAGAGCGTTTCTTTGTAGGTAACATTGACTTAGTACCTACCTACATTGACAACTTTGACCTTCGTTGGGAACACTACGGTGAAGACAATCGTTTCTTAGCATTAAGTGCATTTTACAAACGTTTTACAGACCCGATCGAGATTAATTACTTTGACGTAACGACTCCTAATACATTGGTTGCTAGAAACACTGAAGAAGCCACGGTTTATGGCGTTGAAGCTGAAGTTCGTAATTCAATTTACTCGAATGAATTCTATCGCCTATCGTTTAACGCGAATGTTTCACTTATCGTTTCAGAACTTGAGATGTCTAGCCAAGAACTAGAGGCTCGTCAGTCGGTTGCTGGTACAAACGATATAGACACGACTCGTGAGCTACAAGGGCAGTCTCCTTATTTGGTTAATGCGGGTATTTCTTATAATCTATTTGATAAAGAATTCGAAGCGGGCTTATTTTACAACGTTCAAGGTCGAGCATTACAAGTAATTGGTATTGGTCAATTCCCTGATGTGTATACAGAGCCTTTTCATAGCTTAAACTTAAATGCAAGTAAACGATTCGGTCAGAACACTACGGTTTCGCTTAAAGTAGACAACCTACTTAATGACGTGATTGAAAGTCGTTTTGATTATTTCGGTAATACGGAATATATATTTTCAAGTTTGAGTCCAGGAGTAAATATGACTCTAGGAGTATCCTATAGATTTTAAATTAGATAAACCCGCTTTTCGAAGCGGGTTTTTTATCTTTAACGATAAGATGAAAAAAGAAGAAATCCGCGTACTGCTAGTCGACGATGAACAAGATATTCTTGAAATCGTTGGATACAATCTCTCCCTTGAAGGGTATGAAGTGTTTACTGCTAAGAACGGAATAGAGGCGGTAGCCAAGGCTAAAAAGAAACTTCCGCATTTGGTTATTCTCGATGTGATGATGCCTGAAATGGACGGAATTGAAGCATGCGAAATCATGCGAAACACTCCAGGGCTTGAAAACATAATTATCGCATTTCTTACTGCTAGAGGAGAAGACTATTCTCAGCTAGCCGGTTTTGATGCTGGAGCCGATGATTATATCCAAAAGCCTATTAAGCCTAAGGTGTTAATGTCTAAAGTAAAGGCGCTTCTTCGCAGACGGAAAGAAGATTCGGTAGAAGCCGGTGATTTGTACTCGGTAGGTGAGCTTACCATTAATCGAGAAGAGTACAAAGTAATCAATAAAGGAGAGGAGCTTATTTTGCCTCGAAAAGAGTTTGAATTACTTTCACTACTTGCATCGAAACCCGGAAAAGTATTCAAACGCGAAGTTATTTTAGAAAAAGTTTGGGGTAATGAAGTTGTCGTCGGTGGGCGTACCATTGATGTTCACATTCGAAAATTGCGCGAAAAAATTGGAGACGATCACTTCCAAACCGTTAAAGGCGTAGGCTATAAATTCGTACTTTAACGCCCCATGGCGGCGAATTTTAAAAATGCGAATCCATTTGCACTTAGATATGCGTTCTATCTAACGCTAATTACTACTGCCTTTGTTGCCATCCTGCTGCTGGTTCTAGATCAGTTCGAGCCATTACCTATTATTATATTTTTTATACTCTCTCTGTTTTCTTCCTTTCTACTACTAAGGGCGGGGGCAGAGAACTATGTGCTTAGGTTAATTAAAAAGGTATACAACGAGGTTGCTTTACTTGAAGGGATTCGATTTACAGGCGCCAGTGTTTCTACTGATCTCGAATCGCTTACCTCTGATATTGAAAAATTTGCGAGAGGTAAAAAAATTGAAATTGAGACGCTTAAAATTCGTGAAGAATACCGCAAAGACTTTTTGGGTAATGTGGCTCATGAGATGAAGACTCCACTATTTACCATTCAGGGATATATTTTAACCCTTTTGGATGGGGCATTAGAAGATAAAAAGGTCCGAAAAAAGTATTTAGAACGCGCGAATAAAAGCGTCGATAGACTACTCTATATCGTTAAAGATTTGGATACCATTACACGGCTAGAGTCAGGCTCCCAGAAATTAACTTTTGCAACCCTAGATATCATTGAACTGGTTAAAAGCGTTTTTGAAATGCTTGAAATGAAAGCGGCGAAAAAAGACATAGCTCTTATATTCGACAAGCCATATACGGTGCCCATTCATGTGATGGGTGATCGAGAAAAGCTAGAACACGTGCTAACGAATCTAGTCGATAACTCCATAAAATACGGACATATTGGAGGTACAACCGAGGTCAGTATTGAAGATCTTACCAAAGGCAAGGTGATTGTTCGTGTTACCGATAACGGTGATGGTATTGCCAAAGAACACATACCCAGACTTTTCGAACGTTTTTATCGTGTCGATAAAAGCGGATCACGTAAAGAAGGCGGTTCGGGACTCGGTTTATCTATTGTCAAGCATATTGTAGAGGCTCACGGAGAGCGTATCTACATTGAGAGTGAGCCTGGCGTGGGTTCAGAATTTTCGTTTACGCTTCAAAAAATCGAGAATAACGAATCGAAGTCTACCGAGCCTTCAAATCGCTCTAACCCGCTGTAATTCGTTACGCGATCTAATTCTTCTAGTCTAAATGCGTCTTGCGTACAGCTTGGAACAACCCCAAGTGCATCGAGTCGTTCTGCGATATGAACTTGCTCGTACTGTCCGGGAGTTGGAATAAAAAAGGCCTTTTTACCCAATTTAGCTAGGTCCATTACGGTAGTGTAACCCGATCTACACAGGATTAGCTCGCTTGACTGAACAGCCGCTGAAAGTTCTTCGGATTGCATGAAGTTTACTTTCAAAATACTTCCGTTTTCTATGGTAAGTTGCTCTTTTTGTTGCTCGGATTCGATAACCCCCCTAACCAGTAAAACAGATCCTTTAAAGTTCTTTAGCTCAGCTAATAACTTTTCTTCTAGTAAGGTTCGCTGCGGTTCAGGGCCAGATAGTAAAACCATTAGGTCGTATTTCGCAGGGAGATCCAGTTTTTCAAACCTACTCAGCGGACCCATGTAATGCAAATTTTTCGGCTTTTTGTCAAGATGACCGAGCTCTCCTGTAAGGTTCTGTTCGCCTTCAAAATCAGGCACCCAAACGGCATCATACTTTTTAAATATCCGTTGATGTAACGCAGAGCTAATTTGTGTAGTACTTCCTGAGAGTACTCGAAGCTGATGGGTGATAAAAACATTCGGAATTCCTTTGACATAAATACCTAACCGATTGTCTGAAATGATGCCATCGGCTGCTACTTCCTTGGCGATTTGCTCAATGGCTTTGCGTTCGTTACGCATTGCTGATAGAATTTTCGGAGAGTCAATGATCATCTTCAGTTTAAAGAATCGTCCGTCAGTGGCGTAAGTGATTTTGTATGAAGGGAGCTGGAAACTTCTCAGCTTAGGAAATTCTTTAGTGAGAAGTCCAAGTGCAACCCCATCAGAGGCGATTACAACATCAAAATCTCTTTCTAATAGTGCCTGTATGATTGGAATACAGCGAGTTGAGTGTCCAAGACCCCAGTTCAGAGGCGCAACTACGATCGTCTTTTTTTTCATTGGCTTTGGGTTCAGATTGGGTTAGCTTTGTGAGCTAAAGTGTAATAAACTTGGGAAGTAAAAACAAATTACGGCGATTTAGAGATAACGAAGGTTTCGAAAATGTTATCCAACCTTCAAGATCTGAAATTTTATCGGGCTTTGAACTGAGAGGTAAGTGGCACGAACACTTCGCAAACACAAATCCGATCGTTCTTGAACTCGGATGCGGAAAGGGTGAATATACCGTAGAGCTCGCCCGCCTTTATCCTGAGAAAAACTTCATAGGAATCGATATCAAAGGCGCGCGCCTCTGGCGCGGCGCCAAAACCGCAGTAGAAGAAAAGCTCTCAAACGTGCGCTTCATACGTACGCATATCGAACTCATTGATGCGCTTTTTGACCAAAATGAGGTTGCTGAGATATGGATTACCTTTCCTGATCCCCAAATCAAGTATAAGCGTACCAAACACCGCCTTACCAACCAGACTTTCTTAGAGCGATATAAGCGAATTCTGATTGAAAACGGGCTTGTTCATCTTAAAACCGACAGCGAATTCCTTCACGGGTACACGCTTGGCTTGCTTCACGGCCTTGGTAAAGAAGTTGTATATTCGAATAACGATGTGTATCGACAATCGGGAAGTCCGCTGGTAGTTACCCAGGTGCAAACTTTTTACGAAAAGCAATATCTAGAGATAGGAAAACCGATTACATACATCCAGTTTAAGGTTTAATTTTAGCTTATAATCGGTTGCATTACCTCACCTTATTTGGCCTCACATTTTTAGCTGCCGCACTGGCTACACTTCCTCCGGGCCTGCTTAACATGAATGCCGCTAAAATCGCTGTAGATCGGGGTAAAAGGGATGCTCTTTTATTTGCATTTGCTTGCTCGCTTGTGGTACTCTTGGATTCGCTTGGAGCCTCACTTTTTTCTAAATACCTCTACCAGCATCCGGATAGTTTTAATCAACTACTTTGGATTTCACTGTTCATATTTGTTGGTCTAGCGATTTATTTTTGGCGGAAGTCAAATCGCTCTTATACGATCCAAAAGTCGACTTCGCGTCCGTTTAGAAAAGGCTTAAGTCTTGCTTTTTTAAATGTACTTATGATTCCTTTTTATGCTGGGCTACATTCGGCGCTTCGCACTTCGAAAGTGGTTCGGTTAGCTCCCTCAGAAACCTTGGTTTTTGCCGCGGCGGCCATGAGTGGCACTTTTGTAATTTTATATGGGTATGCTTATGGGTTCGCACAGATTTCATTCGACGAAATCCGATTTGAAAAGCGCTCGAATCGACTTATTGCACTACTAATGCTTCTACTTGCTTTGGGGTCTTTTATTCGATTAATACTATCCTATGTCAACCAGTGATTTTTATCAAAAAGTCTACGAAGTGGCTCGATGCATTCCTGAGGGACGCGTAACCTCGTACGGGGCAATAGCCAATTATTTAGGCCGCCGTGGTGGTGCTCGAATGGTCGGTTATGCCATGAATTCATCTCATGATAAAGATGTGCCTGCCCATAGAGTAGTAAATCGTCAAGGCTTACTGACTGGTAAGCACCATTTTGCGGGTATACATCTTATGCAGCAGCTACTCGAAAATGAAGGAGTTGAGGTGGTTGATGATGAGGTGGTAGACTTCGAAAAGCGTTTTTGGGACCCAACTTTAGAACTTTTATAGCCTAGCATAAGTGCGTATCTTTGCGTTAAGAAATTAGCACAGATGACAAAGAGTGAGATACTTAACGCACTTAGCAAGATCAGTGCACCCGGAGAAGGCCAAAATTTGGTCGAAAGCGGTGCGATTAAGAACGTGCAAGTCTTTGGTGATGAGGTGATTGTAGATGTGACAATCAACAATCCAAGCCTTCAGGCTAAGAAGAAAACCGAAGTTTCCATTCTTCAAGTGATACACGCCGAGGTACATCCGAAAGCTAAAATTACCGTCAATGTTACAGTTGACGCCCCGGCTAAAACCGAGCAGCCTAATCTTATTAAAGGAAAACCTATTGCCGGTATCCAGAACATAATCGCTGTTGCCTCGGGCAAAGGTGGTGTAGGAAAATCTACCGTAACTGCCAATTTAGCCGTTTCTTTAGCAAAGATGGGCTTCGAAGTAGGGCTACTTGATGCCGATATTTACGGACCATCACAGCCCCTTATGTTTGATGTTGAAAACGAAAAGCCACTTGCCATTGAGGTAGGCGGAAAATCGAAAATGAAGCCTGTCTCAAATTATGGGGTAAAGCTTCTTTCCATCGGGTTTTTCACCGAAAAAGATCAGGCAGTAATCTGGAGAGGCCCAATGGCGGCAAAAGCACTCAACCAAATGATCTTCGATGCGCATTGGGGAGAGCTAGACTTTCTCCTTATCGATCTACCACCAGGAACTGGAGACATTCATTTAAGTATTATGCAATCGCTTCCAATCACTGGAGCGGTAGTAGTGAGCACACCACAAGAGGTTGCGCTAGCTGATGCGCGGAAGGGTATTGCCATGTTCGAGCAAGATTCGATTCGTGTACCTGTTCTAGGAATTATCGAGAACATGTCGTATTTCACTCCTGCCGAACTGCCAGATAATAAGTATTATATCTTTGGGGAGTCTGGGGCGAAAAACCTAGCAGAGACTGCCGGTATTACCCTTCTAGGCGAGATTCCACTCGTGCAAAGTGTAAGAGAGGCGGGTGACGTAGGTAGGCCTGCAGCTTTACAAGAAAACACACCGATCTCAAAGGCATTTGAAGCACTTACCAAAGAAGTTGTAAGTGAGCTTGTGAGTCGTAACGAAAACCTTCCGCCCACCGAGGCAATTCGAATAACTACTATGGCCGGATGTTCCGCGATTAAACCTAAAAAGTAATGACAGCAAACGAAATCAGAGAAAAGGTAGAGGCCGCACTAGCCGAAATCCGACCTTTTTTACAAAGCGATGGAGGTGATATTACCCTTATTTCTATAGACAATGGTACATCGGTAAAGGTGCGTTTAGAGGGCAATTGTGTAGGTTGTTCGGTAAATCAGATGACACTTAAAAGCGGTGTTGAGATGACGATTAAAAAACACGTTCCTCAAATCGAAGAGGTGATTAACATCGCTTAATGCTCAAGTTGTTTTTATGATTACAACCGATATTCTTATAATAGGTGCGGGCCCTACAGGGCTCTTTGCTGTTTTTGAGGCTGGATTACTGCAACTCAAATGCCACTTAATTGATGCACTTCCGCAACCCGGCGGACAGTTAACCGAGCTCTATCCTAAAAAGCCGATTTACGATATTCCGGGTTATCCCGAGGTACTTGCTGGCGATTTGGTAGACAATCTAATGAAGCAAATCGAACCGTTTCAGCCTGGATTCACCCTTGGTGAGCGAGCTGAGACCCTCGAGCGTACCGAAGACGATTATTTAATTGTAACTACTAATAAGGGAACCAAACACAAAGCAAAAGCAGTAGCTATTGCAGGAGGTCTCGGAAGTTTCGAGCCAAGAAAGCCTGAAATACCAGGTATCGATAAATTCGAAGATCGCGGTGTCGCTTATATGGTTAAAGACCCTGAGCAGTATCGCGGAAAAAAAGTCCTTATAGCAGGTGGTGGAGATTCAGCACTCGATTGGTCGGTATTCTTAGCCGACGTAGCGAGTGAGGTTCATTTAGTGCACCGAAGAAATGAATTTAGAGGAGCATTAGATTCGGTTGAAAAGGTCCAAGCCCTTAAAAATAAAGGAAAAATTAAGCTCAATACTCCCGCTGAGGTTGTAGAAGTGAAGGGTGGAGATCGCCTTGAATCGGTTGTTTTAGAAAACTTCCAAACCGGACTCAAAAAAGAAGTTGAGGTAGATGCTTTTATCCCGCTGTTTGGCCTCTCTCCAAAGTTAGGACCATTAGCAGATTGGGGCCTTGAGATTGAGAAAAATGCTATTAAGGTCGACAATACACTAGATTATCAAACCAACATTCCAGGGGTTTATGCAATTGGCGATGTAAATACCTATCCAGGAAAATTAAAACTTATTTTGTGCGGATTCCACGAAGCAACGCTCATGTGTCAAAGTGTGTATCAGCGTATATTTCCTGATAAGCGCTATGTGATGAAATATACCACCGTTGGAGGTGTAACCGGTTTTGATGGCTCTAAAAAAGAGGCTCCAAAGGCAGTTGTAAAAACAATCGACTAGCTATGAACGAGGTTAACATTGCCATCATCGACCGTCAGGGTCAGTCGCATACCCTTGTTGCTCCTACCGATATGAATATGAATCTCATGGAGGTGGTGCGTTCTTATGAGATCGAACCCGAGGGGACTGTGGGCATTTGCGGGGGTATGGCAATGTGTGCTTCTTGCCAGTGTTATGTCGAATCTGATCATACGTTGCCCAGCATGTCTGACGAAGAAGAGGCAATGCTCTCAGAGGCTTTTCATGTGAAAGAGACGAGCCGATTAGGCTGTCAAATACCCATCACCGAATCGCTCGAGGGCTTGAAGGTGCGGATGGCACCGGAGTCATAGATTAGATTTTTGCCTGTCTTGTATATAGACTATGATATCTGCCTTGTTGCTCGAAAAGGCCTGAATGTGTTCCTTGTTCGACAATTTTTCCTTTTTCAAGTACAATAATCGTATCTGAATTTTGGATGGTACTCAGACGGTGGGCGATAACTAGCGTGGCCCTATTTTTGGTTAAATTCTCAAGGCCTAATTGAATAAAATATTCACTTTCTGCATCTAAATTAGAAGTGGCTTCGTCTAGTATTAACAGCTCAGGATCGGCAACTAGCGCTCTTGCAATAGCGAGTCGCTGACGCTGACCTCCCGAGAGTTTGACTCCACGTTCTCCGATTACTGTGTCGATTCCTTTTTCAAAGCCTTGAATGAATTCAGTTACATACGCGGCCTCAAGAGCCTCATTTAGTTTTTCCGCTCCGCAATCAGGATTGCCGTACAGAATATTTTCTGCAATGGTACCATCAAAGAGAAAATCGTCTTGTAGTACAACCCCGAGTACGCTTCTATACGAAGCAAGATCAATGTCTTTGGCAGGTGTGTCATTAATGTAGATGGTTCCAGCGTTGGGCTCTAAAAATCTCGCGGCAAGGCCTGCTAGAGTTGATTTTCCAGCGCCAGAGCTTCCGACTAAAGCAATAGTTTGACCCGACTTTAGCTCAAAATTGATATCAGAGAGCACGGGTTGATTGTCAATATAACTGAACGAAACCGATTCGAATCTAAGACTTCTAAACCCTCCGCTTAAAGGTGTTCCACGGTGTTTTTCAAATTCTGAAACTTGAGCGAATAGTTCTTCGGTTCGGTCAAGACCCGCAAGTGCATCAGTAATTTCTGTACCTACACTAGTGAGTTGAAAAATAGGACTGATCAGTAGTCCGAGTAAAAAGGTAAACTGAAGAAACTCGCCGAGAGTAAGACTGCCTTGAATGATGTAATAACCTCCTAGGCCCGTAACTAAAGTAGTGGCTATACCGGCAAGTAAAATTGAACCACTGCTGATAAGCGCCATGTAAATCATCGATTTTTTGATATTTTCAAACAGGGTCTGAGCACCTTTAGAAAATCGGCTTTCTTCTCTTGATTCTGAGCTGAACCCTTTTATGATTCGGATTCCTGAAAACGTTTCGTTGAGTCTGCCTTTTACTTCAGCTTCGATTTTTCCGCGCTCTCTGAAAATAGGTCGAACGATGGTAAAGGCTTTGAATGCGATAAGGGCGAATAGGGCAAGTGGGGCAAGACTAAACAGGGTCATCGGTAGACTCAGACGTACTAAGAAGAAAAAGGCTACCAGTGCAGTAAATAGTCCGCCGATTAGTTGCACTAAGCCAGTACCCACGAGGCTTTTAACCCCTTCTACGTCCTTCATAACTCGAGAGACTAATGCTCCGGTTTGTGCATTTTCGAAAAAGCTAACGGGTAGTGACAACAGCTTTTGCTGCACTTGAATACGCAGTTCGGTAATTAGGTATTGGGCTGCAACACTAACGAGTCTGGTGAGTAAAAAACTGGTCACAGCTTGAACGAGCAGTGCAAGTAATACGATTATCACGAGTGTTTTAATTCCGTTTAAGTCTTGCTGAGGAATCAGCTCATCGACAAAAGTTTTCATAGCCAAGGGTGCGACAAATGAAGCTCCCTTACTTATGATAATTAAACCAAGCCCTGTAAAAACTAGGTGGAGCCTTGGTTTTATAATGGTTTGAAACGCCTTTTTTAAACTACTTCGTGCATCGTTCATACTGCAAAGATAGGCCGACGCCCTGCACATAAAATGCAGTATCTTGAATCGGTTTTAAATTCACAGGGTATGAGATACTTGTTTGTAATCGTAGTGGGATTTTTGTTTTGGGGATGTGATCGTTCGCAACATACCGCTCGTCTTGAAGAAAGAGCGGAGCGTGTAACTATAATACGAGACGACTTTGGAGTTCCACATATTTATGCAAAGACCGATGCCGATGCCGTTTTCGGAATGCTTTATGCACAGTGTGAAGACGACTTTAATCGGGTCGAACAAAACTATATTTGGGCTACGGGCCGTTTGGCAGAGCTAGAAGGCCCCTCGGCGATATACAGTGATTTAAGAGCACAGCTTTTTATGACAAAAGATGAGGCGATTGCGGCATTCGAAGAGAGTCCGCAGTGGCTGAAAGAGCTTTGTATTGCCTTTGCTGATGGGGTAAATTATTATTTGCAAACGCATCCTGAGGTTCATCCGAAGGTGATTCAGCATTTCGAGCCTTGGATGCCCTTTTACTTCAGTGAAGGGTCTATCGGAGGGGATATTGAGCGAGTCTCACTAAAAAAAATTGAAGCCTTTTACGGAAGCAAGCAACCAATAGGCGATTCCGAGGTTGATACTATGACCGCTGAGGTAGCTTTTGCAGAGCCAGCTGGATCGAACGGAATTGCCATAAACGCAGCTAAAAGTAAAAGTGGTAATGCGCTGCTGCTGATCAATCCGCATACATCGTTCTTTTTTAGAGGTGAAATGCATGTGGTCAGCGACGAAGGTTTAAATGCTTATGGTGCAGTCACTTGGGGCCAGTTTTTCATCTATCAAGGCTTTAATGAAAAGACGGGTTGGATGCATACCTCGACCTATACAGATGTTATCGATGAATTTGTTGAAACCATCCGCGAGACACCTGCTGGATATGAGTACAAGTATGGTGATCAGTGGCGGAAGGCTAGCGCTCATACGGCCGATATTAAGGTCAAAGATGACAGCGGATCACTACATACAAAATCTTTTGATTTTTACAGAACCCATCACGGTCCGATTACGCATCAAATCGATGATAAATGGGTTTCAACAGCAATGATGTGGTCGCCAACTAAAGCCCTAGAACAGTCGTTTATTCGAACCAAACAAAACGATTATGAGGGTTTTAGTGCGATGATGGATCTAAAAACAAATTCTTCGAACAATACAGTTTATGCGGATGCTGATGGAAACATTGCCTATTGGCATGGTAATTTTATTCCGAAGCGCGATACGGCCTATGATTACTCTAAACCGGTAGATGGTTCTGACCCTAAAACCGATTGGCAGGGTTTACATCCGGTTTCGGAACATATACGCGCTTTAAATCCACCTGCTGGTTGGCTTCAAAATTGTAATTCTACCCCATTTTCATTGTCCGGAGAAGATAGTCCGCGACCTGAAGATTATCCCTATTATATGAGTACTGCACCCGAGAATTTTAGAGGTGTTAACGCTATACGGCTCCTTGATACTACAGAAAAACATGACCTAAGTTCGCTAATCACTTTGGCGTATGATCCGTTTTTACCCGCATTTGAAGCGCTTATTCCCGGTCTTGTTCGTGCTTTTGAGGCCGCACCGGATACAGATCTCCGACAAGCAATTGAGGTGTTAGATCAATGGGATTTTCGCACGTCGGTTGATAGTAAAGCGATGACCCTTGCCCATTATTATGCCACAGAATTGTTGGCTAGAGTGCGCCGCTTACCTGGTTATAGCGAAATGGAGCATATTAATTTTTTGGGGAGCGATGCGTTTGACTGGCAGATAAAACGAGATGTCTTTAGGGCCGTTGTAGCTGAGTTGCGCGCTGATTTTGGCACTGAACTGATTGAATGGGGTGAAGTGAATCGCTATCAACGAATCGATGGTGCTATCCGCCAGGCATTTAATGATACGCTCCCAAGTGTGGCTATTAGTCATGCTAGCGGTCGATGGGGAGCCCTGGCTGCTTATGGTGCCCGCTACCATAATAACACCAAAAAAATATACGGGACCAGAGGTAACAGTTTTGTGGCTGCAGTTGAATTTGGTGAAACCGTTGAGGCCTATAGTTTACTGGCAGGCGGACAGAGTGGAAATCCCGATTCGAGACATTTTGATGATCAAGTAATGCTGTACCAACAAGGAGCCTTTAAAAAAGTGCCTTTTTACAAAGAGGATGTACTTGCCAGAGCTATAGAGACCTATTCTCCGGGTCAGCGGTAGTGTGCTATTCGAGTGTTGGTTTTTTTACGATAATTACCTTGGCCGTAGAACCTGTTGAGAGATACCAGCTTTGGTTTTTAAGCGCCTCTCCGTTTTCGTCTAAAACCAGTAACTGTGCAGTGTTAAGTCCTGCATAACCTTGATTGAGCGCTCTAAATTCAACAGTGTTGAAGCCCTCTTTTAATTCTACATTAATACGTTGAAATCGTCCGCTTAGTAGTGCATTGTATTCGACTACTACATCGTTAACTAGTATAAGCACGCGATCTCCATCAATCTCGCCATGATCTCTGATGGCTATTCCGACTTGTTTGCCTGTTGTGTTCACATCTCCTAGGTACATATCTCCTCGAGCGATGTTGCTATTAGCATTTTCGGCCAGCGCAATTTTGGGATCGATTACTAAATCAAAGCCCGCATCTTTAAGCCGTGATTGTTCGAGTAGTTGAGGGCCGTCTTTGGGCCGAGTGAGGCTACTATCTAAAACCGAAGGCATACGCAGCAGTGTGCCTTTCGTCGAAGGAGTCACTCCCAAATTCGGATTTTGCCCTTTTATAATAGGTTTCGCCTTTGGCAAATCACCAATTTGTGCTTGGCAGATACCTGCAAACATCACAAAAACCGCAAAAATTAGTTGCTTTACCACAAGCTTGAGAGTTCTTAACAAAAAAGGTCTAAATTGCAAAGTTACTAATCAAAACGTCAACTTTATGGAAAGCCTTGGAGCTCTTGACTTCGCGGTGATTGCCGGATATTTTTTACTTGTTTTTGGAATTGCTTGGTTCGTTACCAAGAAAGAGAAATCAGGAGCAGATGCCTCGAGTTACTTTTTAGGAGGCAGAGATTTAGGATGGTTCGCTATCGGAGCTTCACTCTTTGCCAGTAACATTGGATCAGAACACCTTATCGGTCTTTCAGGATCAGGCGCCCGAGGAGCATTTCCCGAAGCTCAATTTGAAATTCTAGCTTCACTTATTCTCTTATTGCTAGGTTGGGTTTTCGTTCCCTTCTACATCCGAAGTGGCGTATTCACTATGCCCGAGTTTTTAGAGCGTCGCTATAACAAAGGAGCTCGAACCTACCTTTCGGTTGTTTCGATTATTTCATACGTACTCACTAAGATTTCGTTCACCATTTTTGCGGGGGCACTTGTTTTTGAGGTATTACTCGGAATTCCATTTTGGACAGGAGCCTTGATCACCGTAATTGCTACGGGTATCTACACCGTTTTTGGCGGACTTAAGGCGGTGGTATATACCGACATGGTTCAGGCAATTATCTTTATTTTGGGAGGGCTCGCCGCTACTTATTTTGGTCTCGAGGCTATTGGCGGTTGGTCTGAGGTCCTAGTAGCTATCGAAACCAATTCACCTGACGCCGACACCTTCATGAGCTTGTGGAGAAATAAAGAATATCCATGGACAGGAGTGCTTTTAGGAGCTCCGATTCTAGGTATCTGGTATTGGTGTACAGATCAATTTATCGTACAACGTGTGCTCTCGGCTAAAAACATCTCAACCGCTCGAAAAGGAACTATTTTTGGATCATTCCTAAAGCTATTACCACTTTTTATTTTCATCTTCCCCGGAATCATTGCCTACGCACTTTCGGTAACGACTTATCCAGACCTGTTTACGGTTACTAATCCAATTACTGGAGAGGTGCGCACTACAACGGATGCAGCACTACCAGCTCTTATTTTACGTGTGCTTCCGGTTGGTTTCAGAGGTTTAGTAGTTGCTGGATTTCTAGCCGCACTGATGAGTTCACTTTCATCAGTGTTTAATAGTACTTCGACCTTGTTCACATTTGATTTTTACAAGCAATGGAGACCGCAGGCAAGCGAAAAGCAATTGGTGCTGGTAGGTCGAATAGCTACTGTTGTTCTAGTAATCGTTGGTTTAGCTTGGATTCCGTTTATGAGAAAGCTCACCGAAGGGGGCGGAATTTATCGCTACTTACAAAGCGTTCAGGCCTATGTTTCTCCACCTATCGCGGCGGCATTTTTGTTAGGTATTTTCTACAAGAAAATTAATGCCAAGGGAGCCTTGGCTGCTTTATGGACCGGCTTTGCTCTCGGAATGGCACGACTTGTACTCGAATACATGACCCAAGAAGGTGGACTCACCCTCACTCCGGGCGGAATGATTAACTCATTAGTTACCATGAACTTTTTGCATTACGCAATTTTCTTATTTGTGGTTAGTATTGCAGTCATGGTACTTGTTAGTTTTGCAACCGTTAAAACAGCCAAATTGGTTGAACCTGGCCTGGTATATGAACAAGGAGCAGTTCAATCGGCAGATCAAAAAGCTAAGCCAGTTGAGGTGTATTTAACCATCGCAATTATTATTGCGGTACTTATACTTTGGTGGGTATTTAGATAAGTCTAAGAAGCAATTTAATTTATGCCGCGAAGTGCTTTTATTTTTGATTTAGATGGGGTAATTGTAGACACGGCCAAATACCATTTTTTGGCATGGAAGAAATTAGCCGATCGATTAGGAATTTTTTTTGACGAGCATGCGAACGAAAAATTCAAAGGTGTGAGCAGACAACGAAGCCTAGAGCTGCTATTAGAAAGCGGCGGAATTTCGGCAACCGAGTCAGATTTTAATCGTTGGATGACTGAGAAAAACGAAGATTACCTCGCACTCATTTCAGACATGGGTTCAGACGAGATCTTAGTTGACGTTTTGAAAGTACTCGATCATCTTAAAAGTCGCGGCCAGGGAATTGCCCTTGGTTCGGCTAGTAAAAATGCTACCCTGATATTAGACCGAGTAGGAATTACCTCCTATTTCGAAGTAATAATCGACGGAAACAAGGTGACTAAAGCAAAGCCAGATCCAGAAGTTTTTGTCAAAGCAGCTGAGGGACTTTTGGTTTCTGCTCAGCACTCTGTCGTTTTTGAAGATGCCATTGCTGGTGTAGATGCGGCCCTTGCCGCCGGAATGTATTCAATTGGTGTTGGTGAGTCAGCTTCATTGGGTCACGCGCACCGTGTTGTAAAAGATTTTACCGAGTTAAGCACCTCTTTTTTAGATCAGTTAATTGAACAAAACTCATGAATCATAGTCTAGTTGAGCCATACGAGTGGGCTATAATTGAAGAAAAATTTAATGCCGAAACCCTCACTGCCTCTGAAAGCCTTTTCAGTATTGGAAATGGTGCAATGGGCCAACGTGCAAATTTTGAAGAAACCTACAGTGCCGATACCTTTCAAGGGAGTTATATCGCGGGGGTATACTATCCAGATAAAACTAAGGTGGGCTGGTGGAAAAACGGCTATCCAGAATACTTCGCTAAAGTTTTAAATGCACCGAATTGGATTGGTATTGAGGTGATTATCTCTGGAGAAGTGCTTGATCTTTCCAAAGTGGCTGAGATCAAAGCATTCCGTAGAGAACTTAACATGAAAGAAGGCTGGTACCGCCGCAATTTTGAAGTAGTACTCAATAACGGAGCTCAGGTTCGAGTCGAATCTACACGTTTTTTAAGTCTTACTTTAGATGAGGTAGGGGCGATTTCGTACCAAATTACTCCTATTTCGGGCGCTGTAGATCTTGAGATTCGTCCGTATATCGATAGTGCGATCAAGAATCGCGACAGCAACTGGGATGATGCCTTTTGGACCACAACTGCGGTTACCCAGAAAAGTAATAGAGCTTTTATTGAGGCGCACACGAACAAGACCTATTTCTATACCTGTACATTCATGCAGGCGAATTTAGATGTAAATGGTCGCGCAATAAAACCTGCTGGAGAAGAGTCTGATGCAAAACGGGCATCTCTGCATTTTGTCACTCGCGTTTCTGCGGGTGAAACGGCAACATTAACCAAGTTTGGTGGATACACCGTATCGCGATACCACGATAAAAATAAATTAATAGAGGCGGCCGAAGTTGCCTTAGACAAAGCCTCAGGTTTTGGATTTAATGGGCTGTTAGCACTACAGATCGAGTCTTGGGCTCAAATTTGGAAGCGATCGGATATTCGAATCAGTGGAGATGTAAAGGCTCAACAAGGCATTCGTTACAATATTTTCCACCTGAACCAGACCTATTTAGGAAAAGATCCGGATCTTAATATTGGTCCTAAGGGATTCACAGGTGAGAAATATGGCGGAAGTACCTATTGGGATACCGAAGCTTACTGTCTGCCATTCTACATGGTCACGAAAAGCGAAGAGGTTGCCCGTAATCTACTAGCTTATCGTTACCGCCAACTGGACAAGGCGATTGAGAATGCCAAGAAACTAGGCTTTACGGCAGGAGCAGCTCTTTATCCGATGGTTACCATGAATGGTGAAGAGTGTCACAATGAATGGGAAATCACCTTCGAGGAAATTCACCGCAACGGGGCCATTGCTTTTGCCATTTTCAACTACGTACGATTCACGGGTGACTACGACTATATTCCCGAAATGGGACTCGAAGTGCTAATCGGAATTGCTCGTTTTTGGCGTCAACGTGTGAATTATTCCGAAGAGCGGAAAGCCTATGTAATGCTTGGAGTTACAGGACCCAACGAGTATGAAAACAATGTCAATAATAACTGGTATACCAATTATATCGCCAAGTGGTGTTTGCAGTATACCAAACGCCAAGTCGAAAAAGTACAAGACGGATACCCTGATGACTATGCCCGCATAATAGGTGTCACCAAACTAAAAAGCAGCGAGCTGTTGAAATGGGACGAGATAGCCAATAATTTGTACTTCCCATACAGCGAGAAACATGGGGTATTCTTGCAGCAAGATGGCTTTTTGGATAAGGAACTTAAGCCTGTTAGTGAATTGAGCCCTGCAGAACGTCCGATCAATCAAAAGTGGTCTTGGGATCGGATCTTAAGATCTCCGTATATCAAACAAGCTGATGTACTTCAAGGATTCTATTTCTTCGAAGATCAGTTCAGTGTCGAGGAACTTGAAAAACACTTTGATTTTTATGAGCCGTTAACGGTTCACGAGTCGTCTCTTTCGCCTTGTATCCACTCGATTCAAGCGGCTAAGCTTGGAAGAATGGAGCAGGCCTATGAGTTGTACTTAAGAACCTCAAGACTTGACTTGGATGATTACAATAAAGAGGTTCATCAAGGTCTTCACATTACCTCAATGGCTGGCACATGGCTGAGTGTCATCGAAGGCTTTGCGGGTCTGAGACTTATTGAAGACAAATTACATTTCAACCCACAAATCCCTAAGAATTGGGATAGCTATTCATTCTCAATTACCTTTAGAAATAGACTGCTAGAAATCGAAGTTTCGCACAAAGAGGCGAGGTTTACCTTACATGCAGATTTGCCGATGAGTATCCGAATTAAGGGAACTCGAGTCGAACTTAATCCAAATCAAACGTATGAACACGCCCTTTAAGAGGTCTTCAATTTATTCTGTTATACGTTACGTATTTCTATCAATGAGTCTACTAATGTTAGGCTCATTGCATTCTCAAATAAGCCGAGTTGAGCCCCCAAATTGGTGGGTAGGCATGGAGCATAACACCCTTCAACTACTTATCCACGGAACAGACATCGCTAGCTATAGCGTGAATCTAAAAGAATCAGAAGGTGCTCAAATTATTGCCGTACACCCGGCCGATAGCCCAAATTATGTATTTATTGATTTAGATCTTTCTGCTGTAACTGATGCTGCTAATCTTGAATTGGTGTTTTCGAAAAAGGGTAAAAAATCAATGCGTTACGAGTATGAGTTAAAAGCTCTCGAATTCGGATCAAAGGGTATCAAAGGATTTGATTCGAGTGATGCGATTTATTTAATCACCCCTGATCGCTTCGTTAATGCCCGTGAGGATAATGATCGAGTAAAAGGACTTAAAGAACAAGAAGTTGATCGCTCCCATGACTATAAACGTCATGGTGGGGATATTGCAGGAATCACTGCCGCCGTGCCCTATCTAAAATCGATTGGTATGACAGCGGTATGGTCTAGCCCCCTTTTAATCAACGACATGCCCGAGCAGTCGTATCACGGCTATGCGATTACCGATTTTTACCAGGTAGATCCGAGGTTCGGATCGCTCAGTGAATATCGTGAACTCGCTGACACCCTTCGCGCGAATGGTATGAAGCTCATCATGGACCAGATTAATAATCATAGTGGTTCTCATCATTGGTGGATGAAAGATTTACCCTTTAACGACTGGATCAACGGGCAAGAGGCCTATCTCGAGTCAGGTCAAATTACCTATTCAAATCATAGTCGATCTGCCGTTCAGGACACCTATGCGGCAGCCTCCGATCGCGAGCAAATGCTCGATGGATGGTTTGTTTCGTCAATGCCAGATCTGAATCATCGAAACCCTTTTATGGCCAATTACCTGATTCAAAATAGTATTTGGTGGATAGAAACATTGGGTCTTGGAGGCATTCGACAAGATACTTATCCCTACAACGATGCGCAGTTTATGTCACAATGGGCCGGTAGAATTACTGAGCAATATCCTGATTTTTCGATTGTTGGTGAAGAATGGAGTTATAATCCGCTTCGAATCGGGTATTGGCTAGATGGAGCCTCGAATCATGACGGTTATGATTCTAATTTAAAGTCGGTATTTGATTTTCCGTTACAACAAGCACTCACTGCGGCACTGCTTGAGCAAGAAGGTTGGAATCAGGGACTCATTAAATGGTATGAAACGCTATCGAATGATTTTCATTATCCCAATCCTCAAGACTTAGTGTTTATGGGCGATAACCATGATATGGATCGTCTCTTTACCCAGCTCGGTGAACACGTACATTTACACCAAATGGCTTTGGCACTACTGGCAGTATCACCTCGAACACCACAGTTGTATTACGGAACCGAAATCTTAATGCAAAACACCGCAAAGCCTCATGATCACGGGCTTATACGAACCGATTTTCCGGGCGGCTGGAACGGCGATGCTGTAAATGCCTTTACAGGTGAAGGTTTGTCAGAAGAAGCGTCAGCAACTCAGCAGATCTTTGCGAAGCTTTTTCAATTCAGAACCACTTCTGAGGCGCTGAAAAAAGGTAAGACATTGCATTATGCTCCAAGAGAGGGTACCTATGTAATTTCTAGGTATACCGATGATGAGCAGGTTATTTTAATCTTGAATAAAAACTCAGAGACTCGTGAGCTTTTGCCTGAGCAGTACCCTGAGTTGCAACTAGAGGAGAACACCTTGTTTTTTGATGTGCTCTCAACCAAAAATGAAGTTCTTGGGCAACGCCTTTCGATACCGGCAAGCTCGTTCCGTTTAATTTCTATTCAAAAATAGATTATGAAAAAAATGATTCTTGGTGGGCTTGGCCTCCTACTTATCTTAACCGCTTGTAAGCCTATGAATTCTTCAGATGACTTTTTAGTAATTGGACACCGTGGTGCTATGGGCTATGTGACTGAAAACACAGTAGCTTCTGTTGAAAAGGCTATAGATCTTGGGGTACCTATGGTTGAAATAGACGTCTTTAGAATACGCTCTGGCGAACTTATGGTTTTTCACGACGATCGGGTCGATGAACTTACCAACGGGGCAGGGGCTATTGAAGATATGTTTGTTACAGAGGTGAAAGGTCTTACCCTCAAAGGAGGAC
>CAZUBV010000002.1:0-27440 GCA_964618875.1 uncultured Flavobacteriaceae bacterium | reverse complement strand
CGCTTATTAAGGTGTGGGCCCTATTAAGACACCAATCAAGGTGCTTTGCAGTCAGTTCCCAAGGAGGGTTACTCGCAATTCTTTCAAGGTCCTGGCCGCTTTCAATATGCTGCATTAGTTTGTGAAAAGCAACACCTAATTCTTGCTGCTCGGTAGTTGATCGTTGCAGAACAGCTCGAACAAAATCTTTGCTGCGTGTTTTGAAGGGCTCAAACGATATTTTCTTTTCGATGTTGGTTATGTCAAGGCCTCTCGCAGATTTATACGGTAAATCACCCATAGAAAAATAGACCTCGCTGCTACTAAATTCGGGATAATTAGCCGTTAAACTCTCGGTAAAGAGATTTGAAAACTTAAGTGATTTACTCTCGGGATTGTAGGGTTCGGTGTAAATAAAAAGACACTGTTCTGCTCGAGTGAGTGCAACATAAAGTAGATTGATTTCGTCTAAATGGGTTTGGGCAAGCTCGGTTTCATAAATCAACTCAGCCTTTGGGCTAGTTTGCGCCATTTCTTTGTTTAGCGGAAGCAGCATTTGATCGATACTAAGTAAATCAGCAGTCGGAAGCCAGGCTTCAGCGGTATTTAATTTTCTGATTCTTGGAGCGGCAAACGGATAAAACACCACTTCAAACTCAAGCCCCTTTGATTTATGAATGGTAAGAATTTTTACGGCGTTAAGACCGTCTGGTAGTTGTAATGATTGCTTTTGAATGTGTTCAGCTTGTTCTAAAACTTCCGCAAGAGTTGAAATCGATTTTAATTGTAAGCTATAGAGATGATCTAAAAAGGCTGCGATATAAGCGGTATCTTTTTTGGTCATTCCGAGTACATCTGAACATACTGAACAGAAGTGAAAAGCGCCTTCTAGGGTTAGTGCTTTAAGAGATAAACCTTTTATTTCTAGGTATTCATTCAGGTTTGAAGTGTTACCTTGTTTTAATCCTGATAGTACAGTCAACAGGGTGGTATGCCGATCAAAACGATTCTGTTCTAGGTAATCAACGATTTCATAGGCAGCATCACCTTCTTTTGGGTCGATCGCAAAACGCATTAGTGAGATTAGAGCGCGAACAGACGCATTGTTACCAAGTTTGAGTACATCGGCCGAAACAAAGGGTATAGATGGAGTTGCGCTACTTAAAACGGCTATTACTTTGCTCGCCTCGCTGTGAGTAGAAACGAGTATAGCCATATCGCGATACGAGTATCCGCGGTCAATACATTGCTCTATGTCTTGGACAAGTCCGGCTAATGGACCTTCATCGAGGTTCCATCGGATGGAAACAAACCCAGTGCCTACTTTTTGATTTAAGATGCCTTGTGCTGAGGTATTTTGATATAATTCTCTGTGCTGCGGAAGTGCTAATGTTGTTGAAATATGACCAAAGAGCTGGTTATTAAAGGAGATGATCGTACCCCCACTGCGGTAATTAGTCGCTAGGTGCTGCACGTTAGCAGTTGTTGAGAAGGGGTGTTCTTGCTTTTGAGCTATCCTTAAAAATTGTTGTACATCACCGCCACGCCAACGATAAATGGCTTGTTTGGCGTCCCCCACTATAAATACAAGCCCCCCAGATTCAGTTTGATATATACCGTCAGCAGCGAGGGATAATAGTGGTTTTAAGTTATTCCATTGTAGGGTAGAGGTGTCTTGAAATTCATCGATGAAATATCCGTGATAGCGCTCTCCTAAACGCTCGTAGATATAAGGAGCTGGTTCTTGTGCTATAGCACCACTGATCATGGTGTTGAACTCGGCTATTGGCACAAGCCTTTCTTCTTTTAATACCTTTTGGTATAATTCAGATATTTCTATCAGCAAGGCATATTTTCCGGCTTGATGATATATCGTGTCAATTCGCTTGAGCTCAAATAGGCCTTTATACAGGTGTGGATAAGTCGATTCAACTAACTCTAGAACCCCCTGATCGACGGATTTGCCTTTTAAGGTGATTGATTTTTCTGAGAGACCTTTCATTACGGTGTCTCCATAAATCTTTGTTTCGTTGAATTTGCCCTCACTAATCACTTTGAGGTGATCTCTCAGGGTTTTTTTATAGCTGCTTTCGTCGGCCGCTATTTGGTTTAAAAGATGAAGTGCGTCATTTTTTAGTGCTTCAGATAAACTGTTTTTTCGTCTTTTCAGTTCTTTCTTAACTGCACTCAGGTCTTTTTGATAAATCGGATAGGTATTGAAAAGCGCTGTGTTACCCTCTTTGAGTAAAAGTTTACTAAAACTGAGTAGTGCGGCGGATATATCCCAACTTTTACCAGAATCGAGTTGGTCTTTTATGAGTTCGAGTAGACTTTGCTGAATTAGGGTGCCTTCTTCTACCGTTTCGATTAATTGTTCGATAGCCTCTTTTAAATACTGCTCTGGCTCAAGGGTGACTTCAAAACCGGGGTTCAGGTCAAGATCAATTGCAAAGCTGCGAATGATACGATGTGTGAAGGTGTCAATGGTGGTTAGCTCGAAACTGGAATAGTTATGTAAAATTTCTTGAAGGAGTTGTTTCGATCGCTTCCGGATGGCTTGTTCACTACTATCCAAACCGCTACACAAGTCGCTTAACAGCTGATCTTTTGTGCCGTCTTTGGGCAGGCTGTCATCGGAAAAGTACCATAAACTCTTTAAAATACGATCCTTCATCTCGGCAACAGCCTTGTTGGTAAAGGTGATTCCTAAAAGGTTTTGGAATGGACGCGGGTGGTTGCTCTCGAAAAGTCGTTTGATATAGGTTTTCGAGAGGGTGTAGGTCTTACCAGACCCAGCGCCGGCATTGTAAAAAAGAAACGAAGACTCTGATGACATGAATGCTATGCAAATTACGCAACTTAACCGTATTTTTGTTATGGTATTAATCTTAAATCAAAGTAGCTATGGCTTTTGAATTACCTGAATTACCTTACGCTCACAATGCGCTTGAACCGCATATTGACGAGCAAACTATGCAAATCCACCACGGTAAACACCATGCTGGTTATACTGCAAAATTGAATGCGGCTGTCGCTGGAACAGATCTAGAAGGAGCCTCTATTTTAGAAATTCTTCGCGGTTTAGATATGACTAATGGAGCACTTCGTAACAACGGAGGCGGATATTTCAATCACAACCTATTTTGGGAGGTGATGTCTCCTAATGGTGGAGGAACTCCTTCAGGTGACTTGGCTGCTGCTATTGATGCTGCATATGGCTCTTTTGAAGGTTTTAAAGACGCTTTTTCTGCAGCTGCAGCAAATCAGTTTGGTTCAGGATGGGCTTGGTTATGCGTACACAAAGGAGGCGCCGTTGAGGTATGCTCAACACCTAATCAAGACAATCCTCTTATGCCAGGAGTTAGCTGTCAAGGAACGCCAATTTTAGGACTAGATGTATGGGAACACGCATACTATCTTAACTATCAAAACCGCCGTCCAGACTACATCGAGGCTTTTTTCAATGTAATTAACTGGAACAAGGTTTCTGACCTATACAACCAAGGTAAATAAGTAGTTTTACTGGTATTGTAAATTAAAAACGCCCCATTTTGGGGCGTTTTTGTTTAATAGGCTCGCTCGTTTTTACCTTCGTAATAATTGATAAAGGCTCGGTTTACTACCTTATTTCCTCCTGGTGTTGGGTAGTTTCCGGTGAAATACCAATCTCCGGTGTGTTTTGGACACGCTTGGTGCAACTGTTCAATATGTTGAAATATAATTTCTACGGGCGCCTTCATGTCAGACGGACGAAGTAATTCGGCTATTTTCACAGAGATCTCTTGGTCGCTAAATGGCTCGTATAAACGCTGTACGTGGTTTGAAATCGCTTTCTTGTCAAGGTTCATGCTCTTTTTGCAGTCGTTATAAATCTCGGACAAAATAGACTCTGTTCCTCTGTCTTTGTGAAGGCATACGGCCGCCCTAAAGGCTATGAAATCTTCTAAACGAGCCATGTCAATTCCGTAGCAATCCGGATAGCGAATCTGAGGTGCAGAAGAAACCACCACGATTTTCTTCGGATTCAATCGGTCTAGCATTCGCAGGATAGACTTCTTAAGCGTAGTTCCTCTAACAATACTATCATCTATAATAACGAGATGGTCTGTTTCTTTCACAGAACCGTACGAAATGTCATACACGTGGGCTACTAGGTCGTCTCTGCTACTGTCTTGAGTAATAAAAGTTCGCAGTTTCGCATCTTTAATGGCAACTTTTTCAATGCGCGGACGCACGTTTAAAATTTCTTCAAGTTGGTCCTCGGTAATACTAGACCCTATAGCTAAAATTTGCTGCTGCTTAATTCGATTCATGTGCGTTTGCGCCTCACGAATAAGTCCCATGAAAGAGATTTCAGCGGTGTTCGGAATATAGGAGAATACGCTGTTTTCTACGTCCCCACCAATAGCCCTGAGGACTTCTGGGAAAACATAGCGTCCTAGCGCTTTTCGTTCTTGATAAATCTCCTTGTCACTTCCGCGCGAGAAGTAAATACGCTCAAAGGAACAGGCCTTCTTTTCGGTTGGAGTTAAAATTTGTGAGAGGAAATGCTCACCAGATTTTTTAATAATCAATGCCTGTCCTGGCTCAATTTCTTCTATCGATTCGAAAGGCACATTAAATACGGTTTGAATTGCAGGCCGTTCAGATGCGACCACAACAATCTCATCATCGGCATAATGATAGGCAGGTCGAATACCAGCCGGATCTCTGAGTACAAAAGCATCTCCATGTCCAATCAGCCCAGCCATAGCATATCCACCATCCCAATTCTTGGCGGCTTTCTTCAAGATTTTTGCTACGTCAAGCCTCGAGGCAATGATTTCGGAAGCTTGTTGTTTGTTATAGCCTTCTTTTTTTGCGTCTTTATACAGCTTGGCTACTGCGTCATCTAGGAAATGTCCGATACGTTCCATTACGGTTACCGTGTCGGCCATCGCTTTTGGGTGTTGTCCGATTTTTACGAGCTCATCGAACAGCTCCTGAACGTTGGTCATATTAAAATTACCGGCTACAATCAAATTGCGGTGCATCCAATTGTTTTGACGTAAAAACGGATGAACACTTTCAATACTGTTTTGACCGAAGGTGCCGTAACGGACGTGACCAAGCATGAGTTCTCCAAGGTAAGGCACATGCTTTTTCAGATAGTCCACATCTTTTGCATGTTCTCCAGCTTTATCGAGTTCGCTTTGAATACGACTGTTTATTTGATCAAATATTTCTTGAATAGGTTGTTTTTCGGCAGAACGAACCCGAGCTATATAGCGTTCGCCAGGAGCCATATCAAACTTGATTGTCGCAAGTCCAGCTCCATCTTGCCCCCTGTTGTGTTGTTTTTCCATCATCAGGTACATTTTACTGATCCCGTAAAAGGACGTACCGTACTTTTCTTGATAGTAACTTAAGGGCTTTAATAATCGAACTAGTGCGATTCCGCATTCGTGCTTTATAGCGTCACTCATAATAGGGGTTAATCGAGTTCTACAGTAAAATGTGTTAGGTCTTTAAAGGCTTGAAGCCGGTTTTTAACTTCCGATTTTTCTAATGATTCCATGCGTTCAGTTCCAAGTTTTTCAACACAAAAGGACGCTAAGTTTGCTCCGTGAATCAAACCGTTTTTAAGGCGATCAAACGAGAGGTGTCGAGAGGCCGCTACATAACCGGCTAGCCCACCTGCGAATGTATCTCCGGCTCCTGTTGGGTCAAACACCTCTTCTAGCGGAAGTGCTGGTGCGAAAAAAACCTCGTCTTTTTGAAAAAGCAGTGCTCCGTGCTCCCCTTTTTTTATGATCACATACCTTGGACCTTTTTCTTGAATCTTTTGCGCGGCTTTAACAAGAGAGTACTCGCCTGATAGTTGTCTGGCTTCTTCGTCATTAATAGCGATTGCATCGATTTGACCAAGAACCGTTTCTAATTGACTTGGGGTGTGCTCAATCCAATAGTTCATCGTGTCGAGAATAACCAAATTTGGTCGTTTATTCATTTGCTCGAGCACACTGATTTGAATAGCTGGATGCAGATTTCCCAGAAGTAGCACTTCAGCTTCTTTAAAGTTCTCTGGGACTTTGGGTGAAAAGTCAGCTAATGTGTTTAATTCAGTAACAAGCGTGTCTCTCGAATTCATGTCATTGTGGTAGCGACCTGACCAAAAAAAGGTTTTACCTCCACTCACAATTTCTACACCACTGAGGTCTACTCCTTTTGAGCTCAGCAAATCGAAGTGCTGCTGTTCAAAATCTTCGCCTACAACCGATACCACACCGATCTCTACATCAAAATGACTTGCAGCTAGAGCGATATATGAGGCTGATCCGCCCAGTGTTTTTTCTGTCTTTCCGAAAGGGGTTTCAATAGCATCGTAGGCCATTGTACCTACTACCAAAAGTTTAGACATGATTCAATAGTTAAGCTGCAAATATAACTTCTTTACCACTAGCGATTAGCCTTCAATGTATCCCTTATCTTCCTTTGCCTCGTTCGAAAAAGAGGCAGCTACCGCTAAACGATCGCAGCGCTCGTTTTGAGGGTGGTTGTTGTGCCCTTTTACCCAGTGAAAACTGACGTTGTGTTTTCGATACTCGATAAGCAGTGCCTTCCAGAGATCAGCATTTTTTCGACCTGAAAAGTTTTTTTTCTCCCATCCAAACACCCAATTTTTTAGAAAGGCATCGGCTACGTATTTTGAATCGGTGAAAACTTTAATAGTTAGCGGATGTTTAGTTAATTTCTTCAAGCCCTCTATAACGGCTAGTAGCTCCATTCTATTGTTTGTCGTGTGAGTAAATCCTTCCGAAAACTCTTTGCGATAGTTTTTTACAGGCCATTCTAACACGATTCCGTAGCCTCCGGGCCCTGGATTTCCTCGAGCAGAGCCATCGGTATAGAGGTGAATTTCTTGCTCCATACCTTAGAGTAGTGAAGCAATTGTTGACGGAAAATGCTCATATTCAAGACGGTGAACCTTTTGTGCGACCTGCTCTGCTGTCTCACTTCCGTCTAGAGGTATCTTAAACTGTGCGATGTGAGCCCCGTGATCGTAATGTTCATCTACCCAGTGAATAGTAATGCCTGTTTCACGCTCTTTAGCGTCAACTACAGCTTTGTGAACATGCATTCCGTACATTCCTTTCCCTCCGTATTTTGGCAATAAGGCAGGGTGCACGTTTACAATCTTTCCTTCAAATGCTTTGATAAATTCAGGCCGGATTTTTTTTAGAAAACCCGCTAACACGATTAATCTTGGAGAAAAGCTCTTTACAATACTAATAAAAGAAGGCGCTTTGTAGGCCGCCTCCGAGAAGTAAAACAGGGGGACCTCGAGCCTTTTGCAACGCTCAATAACTCCTGCATCTTGCTTATTAGTGAAAACAGCCGCGATAGAAACAGTAGAATTTTCGCTAAAATGCCGAATAATATTTTCAACGTTAGACCCTGAACCTGAGGCGAAAAGAACGATATTACTCATGTTATTGAACCTTGATAGATATGACTGCTAAGGTACAGTAAAGCTCTTTTTTAACAGTCAAGTTTTAATAAGACAAAGTTTTATACATTTGTCCCGATATAATTTTTAAAAACAAAGATATGTCAGACATTGCATCAAGAGTTAAAGCGATTATTGTTGACAAACTAGGCGTTGACGAGAACGAAGTAGTACCTGAGGCGAGTTTCACAAACGATTTAGGTGCAGACTCTTTAGATACAGTAGAGCTCATCATGGAGTTTGAAAAAGAATTTGATATTCAAATTCCAGACGACCAAGCCGAAAACATTGCTACTGTAGGTCAAGCGATCTCTTACATAGAGGGAGCAAAGTAAGACACTTGTAGCTTACAATGAATATCCATGTGTGCCGAAAGCACACATGGATTTTTTATATCTTCAATTTGTTAAAGATTAACGGATATGAAACTTAAACGCGTAGTAATTACGGGCATGGGGGCACTTACTCCCATAGGAAATAATCTACAAGAATACTGGTCAGGCCTGATAGAAGGTAAAAGCGGAGCTGCGCCTATTACTCGTTTTGATGCTTCAAAGTTTAAAACGCAATTCGCCTGTGAGTTAAAGGATTACGACGTTCTACGTTATTTCGATCGGAAAGAAGCTCGAAAACTAGATCCTTTTACTCAATACGCTATGATTGCTGCTGATGAGGCTATTGCCGATGCCGCACTAGTGGTTGATACGCTTGATAAATACCGAGTAGGAGTAATCTGGGGAGCTGGTATTGGAGGATTAGAGACGTTTCAAAATGAAATTCTCGAATTCGCGAAGGGTGATGGAACCCCTCGATTTAACCCATTCTTTATACCAAAAATGATTGCGGATATAGCACCTGGCCATATTTCGATTAAACATGGGTTCATGGGACCTAATTACACTACGGTCTCCGCCTGCGCCTCTTCGGCAAATGCACTTTTTGATGCATTAAACACCATCCGAATGGGATATTGCGACGTTGTAGTTAGTGGAGGTTCTGAGGCCGCGGTTAATATTTCTGGCGTTGCTGGATTTAATGCTATGCACGCGCTCTCTACTAATAATGATAGCCCTGAGACTGCATCTAGACCTTTTGACGCAACCCGTGACGGATTTGTGCTTGGGGAGGGCGCTGGAGCTCTAGTTCTTGAAGAATTAGATCATGCGTTGGCAAGAGGAGCGAGAATCTATGCAGAGGTAATAGGAGGAGGGCTATCGAGTGATGCTTACCATCTTACGGCACCCCACCCCGAAGGACTAGGTGTGATTCGTGTGATGCAAAACTGCTTGAAGGATGCCGGAATTACACCAGAACAAGTCGATGCCATTAATACACATGGTACTTCTACGCCACTAGGAGACGTTGCCGAATTAAAGGCGATATCTGCGGTTTTTGGAGATCATGCCCCTAAGATCAATATTAATTCAACCAAGTCAATGACTGGACATTTGCTCGGAGCAGCAGGGGCCATAGAGGCAATTGCTTCGGTGATGTCGATCGTGCATAGTACGGTTCCACCGACCATTAATCATAAAGTGGTTGATGATCAGATTGATCCACGACTTAATCTAACTTTAAACAAGGCCCAACATCGAGATATCGAAATAGCGATGAGTAATACCTTTGGGTTTGGCGGACACAACGCATGTATTGTGCTTAAAAAATTCAAAGGCTAAGATTCTATGATTTTTGGGCGCAGATTACAGAAAGCTTTATCCGATAACGATAGCGCTTTCTATAGCTCCCTGAAAGAAATTCTAGGTTTTTCACCTAAATCACTTACGTATTACCAAAGAGCTTTTGTTCATCGTTCGATGAATCAAAAAGATGAAAAAGGTGCGCCCATTAACTACGAGCGCTTGGAGTTTTTGGGGGACGCAATGATTGGGGTGATCATTTCGAAGTATTTATTTAAGGAGGTACCTTCAGGTAATGAAGGGTATCTTACTAAAATGCGCTCTAAAATTGTAAGTAGAAATCACCTAAACGAACTCGGAAAGGAGCTGGGTTTAGAGCAGTATTTGCAGAGTAAAATCTCCAAGGATCAATTTGGTGAAAATTTGCATGGCAACTTGTTCGAGGCCTTAGTTGGTGCTGTTTATTTAGATCGCGGACACGACTATTGCGAACGATTCATTTATTATCGAGTGATTGATCCGCATGTAGACATTCAGCAGCTCGAGGGAAAAGTGATGTCGTATAAAAGCCTAATGATTGAATGGTGTCAGAAGAAAAAGCTAAGCTTTAGTTTCGAGGTATTTGATGATACCGCAAAAGAAGATAAGACGCACTTTGGGGTCCGCTTTATCGTTGACGGAAAAGTGGTGGGAAAAGCGAGAGAAACTTCAAAAAAGCGGGCCGAAGAGAAAGCTGCTAACCGTGCATTCTACGCGCTTCAAGACTTAATTAATACGAAGTAATATGGGCACTAAGCACGTTCTGAATCTGGATTTAGATGACGAACCTTTACATATTATTGCCATTCATAGCGACCTTGAAGACTATCAGTTGGTGTATTGGATAAATGTAACACTTGGTCTTCAGCTTAGAAGAGAACAAGACGATTTAGAATTTGCCCAGCGCGTTTTTGCGCCTTGGTATGTTTTTGATCACGAAATTGAATTTTCTCGCTATGTGTTACTTCCCAATCAACTAGAACAGCAGCTATCTGAAATTTCCGATCAAGATTTATTTTCTGCCCAATACACTAAGGTATACTATGTACTGCCAGAGTTTAAAAAGGCAGATTACCTTCTTAAATTCGAAGGACTTTATGAAGAAGATTTAATGGAAATATTGAATAAACTTAAGGGTTTACCCGAGATTGTAATGGCGTATGCGTTAAATTCGCAGCAAATCAAATCAAGAACGAACTTAATTTTCTAATACAATGCTAGAACGGAAAAAAACTAAGATACTGGCCACGCTGGGACCAGCAACTGCCTCTAAAGAGGTTCTTCGCAAGATGATGCTAGCTGGAGCTGATGTATTTCGAATCAATTTTTCACATGCAGATTACGACGCGGTTAAAGAGCGCGTTGATATGATCCGAGAACTTAATGCGGAGCTAGGCAGAAATACGGGTATCCTAGCGGACTTGCAAGGCCCAAAACTTCGTGTTGGAGTTATGGAAGAGGGAGTTGAAGTTGCTCCTGGAGATCGGTTTGCTTTCAAAACAGGAGAAAAGTTCGTAGGAAATAAAGAGGCTGCTTATATGACCTATAAGGAGTTTCCAAGAGATGTGAAGCCTGGAGAGAAAGTACTACTTGATGATGGAAAATTAATGTTCAGAGTACTTGAGACCAATGGTATAGACACGGTAATTACCGAGGTTGAGCAAGGAGGACCATTAAAATCTAAGAAGGGTGTGAATCTTCCGAATACAAACGTTTCACTACCTGCCCTCACTCCCAAAGACATTGAAGATGCCATCTTTGCTATTTCATTAGAGGTAGATTGGATGGCGCTTTCGTTTGTACGTCACGGACAAGACATTAAAGATCTAAAAGAGCTGATAGATAAACACTCGAGCCATAAAATTCCAATTATTTCTAAAATTGAAAAGCCAGAAGCCATCACCAATATCGATGAAATCGTTGCTTTAAGTGATGGAATCATGGTAGCCCGCGGAGACTTGGGAGTTGAGGTGCCTGCAGAGGAGGTGCCACTTCTCCAAAAACAATTAGTTCAAAAGTCGAAAGAGGCGAGAATACCGGTTGTAATTGCTACCCAAATGATGGAAACCATGATGGATAGTTTAACTCCTACTCGCGCTGAAGTTAACGACGTAGGGAACTCTGTTATGGATGGCGCTGATGCAGTGATGCTATCTGGAGAAACCTCTGTTGGAAAATACCCGGTTGAGGTTGTTGCAAAAATGGCTGCAATTATTCGAGCTGTTGAAAACGTCGATTCGTTCTGTGTAGCTAAAACTCCTTCGAAAATCCGCACAAACCGCTTTGTGTCAAAAGCCGTTTGTCACCATGCCGCTTCTCTTGCAAACGAGGTAGAGGCAAAAGTGATTATGACACTTACAAATTCTGGCTATACAGCGTTCCAAGTTTCTTCTTGGCGCCCAAAATCGTTTATTCTAGCTTACACCGACAACCGTAAGATTTTAGGCCGTCTTAATTTGCTGTGGGGTGTATACGCCTATTATTATGACAACTATGTATCTACCGATGAAACTGTTGAAGATATCATAGGTATCGCTAAAGAAAATGGCTATTTAACCTCAGGAGATATGGCTATTACCCTAACTTCAATGCCTATTGAAAAGAAGGGTATGGTAAACAGCCTACGCGTTACCGAGATCGAATAATACGCTAGTATGAAATCAGAAATTGAGCGCAAGTTTTTGCTTCGAGAGCAGCAAGCAACTGCGCTCAAATTGTATCCGGGGGTTACTAAAAAGTCGCTTTCTCAAGGTTACTTGGCCGAAGGAGATCATGTGATATTGCGCGTTCGAATCGCCGATGACAAGGCGTTTATTACCATCAAGGAGCGCAGTGGAGGTATGGCCCGGCTAGAATTAGAAGTTGAAATCGAGTTAGAAGAAGGAAATAAACTACTCTCACTCTGTTCAACTACTATTGAAAAAACGCGTTATTATGTCCCCTATCAAGGCTTAATTATTGAGCTCGATGAGTTTCTCGGAAACAACAGCGGACTACTTATGGCAGAGATTGAATTTACCACTGAGGCCGAGGCTGAGGCTTTTGACGCGAAGGAGTTATTCGAAAAAGAGGTGACTCATGATTTTCGTTATTATAACTCGTACTTAGCAGAGCATCCTTACACTTCTTGGGCTGAAAGCGATCAGTGAAGGCCCTTAAATTGCTCTAAAAAACGAAGGTCATTCTCGCTGAGCAGCCTGATATCAGGGATTTGATGTAGTAAAAGGGCGATTCGGTCGATACCCATTCCGAATGCATATCCTGAGTATTCTTCAGGGTCAATACCACAGTTTTTCAGCACATTAGGATCAACCATTCCGCAACCCATGATTTCTAACCATCCAGTACCCTTGGTCATACGGTAATCGGTTTCGGTTTCAAGACCCCAGTATACATCCACCTCTGCACTGGGTTCAGTGAATGGGAAATAAGAAGGTCGAAGACGAATCTCTGATTTTCCAAAAAGCTCCGTAGTAAAGTATTGAAGGGTCTGTTTTAGGTCAGCGAAGGATACATTTTTATCGATGTATAGACCTTCGATCTGATGAAAGAAACAATGTGATCTAGCTGAAATAGCCTCATTTCTGTACACTCTTCCTGGCGAAATGGTACGAATAGGAGGTTGGTTTTCTTCCATGAAACGCACCTGAACTGATGAAGTGTGTGTTCTAAGAAGAATATCAGGATCGGTCTGAATGAAGAAGGTGTCTTGCATGTCTCTTGCCGGATGGTGATCAGGCAAATTGAGTGCAGTAAAATTGTGCCAGTCATCTTCAATTTCTGGTCCTTCAGAAACGGTAAAACCAATCGTTGAAAAAATGTCGATGATGCGGTTTCTAACAATAGAAATAGGGTGTCTAGATCCGACTTCGATTGGGAATCCTGGCCGGGTAAGATCTTGTTTTGGCGCTGATTTTCGCTCGTTAGCTTTCAGTACTGCTTTTTGCTCATCGAGTTTTTCTTGAACTGTTGATTTGAGTTCATTGACGACCTGTCCGAAGGCTTTTTTGTCTTCAGGAGCGACCGATTTGAAGGCGGCGAAAAACGTGTTTAGTAATCCTTTCTTTCCCAGGTATTCTAATCGAAACGATTCTAGCACCTCAGCAGATGAAGCTTCAAACTGTTTGACTTTTTCTATATGGCCTTTAATTTCCTCGATCATGATTCTGAAATATCCGACAAATTTAATAAAACCTCTGAGAGGCCTTAGGCGAGGCCAATTATTATTTGTTATTTTAGGGAAAACGCTAACCGATGAATAATTTAAAGTCTGATTTTCCAGCGAGTATTGTTGTTTTCTTTGTTGCCTTACCCCTTTGTTTAGGGATTGCATTGGCTTCAGGAGCTCCTCTAATTTCTGGGCTTATTGCAGGTATTGTTGGAGGGGTTGTGGTCGGAGCCTTGAGTGGATCACAAATCGGAGTGAGTGGTCCTGCTGCCGGTCTGGCGGCTATTGTTCTTTCAGCAATTACAAGTCTAGGAGGATTTGAAGCCTTTTTAGTTGCAGTAATTCTTGCCGGGATTTTTCAAATTATTCTAGGAGTACTTAAAGCTGGTGTCATCGGGTATTTCTTTCCTTCATCGGTAATTAAAGGGATGTTATCTGCCATAGGAATCATTATTATCTTGAAGCAGATTCCTCATTTCTTTGGTTATGACGCCGATTGGGAGGGTGACATGGATTTCTTCGAAGCAGACGGAAATAACACTATTAGTCGTCTTTTCATGACTGTTAAACAGATAAGCACAGGCTCTACTTTTATAGCGCTCATTTCACTCGCTTTATTAATTCTTTGGGACAAGGTGCTTATACATAAAGGTCAGCTGTTTAGAATTGTTCAAGGTCCTATTGTTGCTGTTGCGTTAGGAATTCTTTATTCAATCACCTTTGCGGGCGATGCTACTCTTGGTATTTCATCCGAGCACCTCGTCGCTGTCCCTATTTTTGATTTAAGTTCAGGAATTACAAGTCAACTCACCTTTCCAAACTTTGCAGCGATTCAAAATACTGAGGTTTGGATTGTAGCTATTACCATTTGTGTGGTAGCTAGTTTAGAAACCTTGCTTTGTGTTGAGGCTACGGATAAGATTGACCCTTATAAACGAGTTACCCCTACCAATCGTGAACTATTTGCTCAAGGAGTAGGTAATGTGATTTCAGGCGCAATAGGAGGTCTGCCGATCACCCAAGTAATTGTAAGAAGTTCGGCGAATATCCAATCGAATAATAAGACTAAGGTGTCGGCGATTCTTCATGGGTTTTTGCTACTCATAGCCGTATTTATACTTCCGAATGTAATTAATCTCATACCGCTTTCGGTTCTCGCTGCTATTCTACTCATGGTCGGATATAAATTAGCTAAACCTGCGCTATTCAAATCAATGTATCGCCTAGGAAAAAAGCAATTCGTACCATTTGTAGTTACTGTTTTTGCAATTGTTTTTAGCGACTTACTTATTGGTATTATCCTTGGATTATCTACCGCCTTAGTAATCATACTTCTCGAGAGCTTTAATAATTCTCATTTTATGCACATGAAGAAAGAAGAGAATTTGAGCAGTATTGTCTTAGCCGAGGAAGTAACCTTCTTTAACAAGGCTGCCATCCTGAAGTCGTTAGAAGAAGCCCCCAATGGTACTAAACTTGAAATCGATTTTAGATCAACGGTGTTTATCGATTATGATGTCATCGAAATTCTGCACGAATTTCAAGACAAGGCCTCAGAAAGAGACATTTCAATAACCTTCATCTTTGAAAATGAGAAGGTTGAGTCACCAACGAATTTAACCGAACGACTCTTAAATAAGAGAAAAGTTCAAGCGTAGTATAGGCTTAATCTAGGAAACTTACCCGACCTGTATTTACATCGTACATTGCCCCAATGATGGTGATTTTACCGTCTTCTTCCAAACGCCTAAGAACGTTTGATTTTACGCGGATATTTTCTACCGATCGCAGTACATTGTTTTTTGCTACCTCATTCACAAACGAAAGGTTTGAAGAGTTACGCATGGCGGGATCATTAGGTTCAATCGTGTCTTTTACCGAGGCATTGATTTTTGAAAGTAGACTGGTTAGATTTCCTAATTCGACACTGTCACAGGCTCCTTTAACTGCGCCACAAGAAGTATGCCCGAGAACAACTACGGCTTTAGACCCTGCCGCAGCACATCCAAATTCTAAGCTCCCTAGAATATCTTCATTAATAATATTACCTGCTACGGTTGCAACGAATAAGGATCCAATCCCTTGATCAAATACAGTAGTTGCTGGCACCCTAGAGTCAATACAGCCCACCACACACGCAAAAGGAAATTGACCTTTTGAAGTCGCCTCGACTTGCGCAAGTAAATCTCGTTCTCTCATCTCACGGTTAACAAAGCGGTTGTTACCTTCTTTTAAAAGCTCGATGGCTTCTTTAGGAGACAATTTCGATTGGCTTTCTGCTGTTTGAGTTGGCATAGTGAGTAATTTAGATCTTAGCTAAAAGGTAGCAAATTTTCTAAATACACCACTACTCTCGAATAAATCGAATCGATGAAGTCATAATCCAACCCGATTGCCCGTTGGCGATTTTAATGTTTTCAAATGAGTCGAAACTTCCTATTTGTTGCACTTTTGTTCCCTCATGCAGTTCGAAAAGAATTGAAGACCCTAGTTTAGGATCGCTAAAAACAGGCGTTGAAGGTTCAAAGACAATAGCGTATTTGAGTTTGCTACCTTGATAGCCTATAAACAGGCTAATTGCTATACTTAGTGCAGCAGTTACCAGGGTTAGTGAAGAAAAAAGTGCAGAAGACCGGAACGGTTTGTACGCTTTAAAGAGTCTTAAAACAGCATAAATAATAAGGGCAAGAAGTCCTAATAATCCCCAAGCAGACTCCGATAACCACTGATCGAATAAGGTGTAAAGCTGCTGGGTTATCGATAAGGGTAACGCTTCTATTTTATCTATGCGCTGATTTTCTGCAAAGCGAAGATTGGTCAGTAAGTCAGAATCGTTTTTAAAATGAAGAAGGCCTCTTTCGTAATATAGAATACTAGCGGCAGTTTCTCCTTTCTTATAGTAGGCATTTCCTAGGTTTAAATAGAGTTCTTTGGAGTGCACACCTTGTGCAAGCACAGACTGATACAACGATACAGCTTCAGTATACGATTCTTCTAAGTAAGCCTTATTACCATTTGCAAATGCTACCTCTGCATTGGTGGTTGAATCTTGACTAAATACACCAATGCTTAACAAGGTAAAAATAAGGGCGATCTGCTTTTTCATTTTAGTTAAGGTCTTCAATTAGTGAACGTAATTCGTTGAAGTCGCTGAGGTAATCTATTTGTTGTAAACCGCTATATTTTGCTGTAGCAAAGCGGTCGATTAGTTTGTTTACTCGAGTGATACTAGTTTCTTCAAGGTTCTTGCTGCGTAAAAGTTCAATCCGATCCTGTTTTGATAGGGTACTGAGGTCTTGTGAGGTGATCCCCTCTAAAGCCATAAATAAAGCTACGGGCGCTCCTGTATAGAATTCTGGATCAGAATTACTCGCTTGTTTCTCGAGTTGTCTTATTCTACTTCTTATTAGTCGAGGCAATGATTTAGAATTTTTAGTTCTGCTAGACGACGTTCCTTTGACGAGCTTTTCAATAATAAATTTGTTGAGAAGCCCAACCATTAACGCTATAAAAACGAGTAACCAATACCACCACCGGCTTAATGGGTTTGATTGAGTAATTTTTGAGAATTCAGATTGATAAGCATTCGGTACAAAGTCAGTATTTATGGCCAATGGTACCGCTGAAGTAACCGAAGTAGAAGTGTTGCTGGCATTTCCGCCGTCTGTGGCTGTAGCAGTTCCGGTAACGGTCAATTCAAATTCAGGGCTAACGAGGCTTTTATAGCGCTTTGCAATTGGGTCAAAATAAGTAAACTCAATAGCGGGCACTGGATAATTTCCGGAGTATCTCGGGACAACTGTGTATGAGTTCCGAACGCTTCCCCTCATTCCTTTTTCATCGACACTGACAGCATCGGTATATTCTGGGTCGTAAGTCTCAAGCGCGGCCGGTAAGCGAATCTCGGGCAGCTTTAGCAGCTTAAGATTACCCTCTCCAGTGATAGATACATCAATTTGCGTTGATTCATTGGCCTCAAGGACGTTTCGACTAGGGATTACTTCAAAACTAAAATTACCAACTGCTCCACTATAGTTTTCGGGCTTACCGACTAATGGCAGCGCTTCTACAGTAAGGCTTATGTCTCCTGCTCGCACGGTTTTAGTGGCGGATCGCATGATTGGGTCTCCAAAGAAATCGCGTCTTCCTGTGGGTATCTGAACATACAGTTCTAGAGCAAAAGGGTCTAGTTCTAAAGCGCCCGATTTTTGCGGATAGAGTACGACTTTTTTCAGATCGACCGCATTAAAGGTTTGATTGCGGAACGTCTCACGGCGCGTCTCGTATTCCTTAATCGGAAGATCCTGACTCCAGAAATTTTTATATGCAGGACTTTCAACGGGCACAAAATTATTTACGTAGACTCGTGGAGAAAAATACAGCGTGTAGGTAACTAGAACCCCTTGATTCACGTAGGGCGAATCATTCGACAAGGTAGCTACTAGATATAAACTTTCGTCGGCTATATCTTGAGCAGTTTTAGGAGCATTTGGATTGGCAACTGACTCGGTGACCAAAACCGTTTTAGGCTCCGTAGAATACACGTTTCCTTCGTAGGTAATTTTTGCACTCCCGATGCGAAGTTGACCTTGCTGTTTCGGTCTTAAAACGTACGTGTATGACTTCGAGAAACTTCTTTTGCCGTTAATAAAAGAAGAACTTAACGATTGAGAAGGCCCCATCAGTACTTCAAATCCTTCGAAGGTTGGTGCTTCAAAAAAATCTCCGTCTTTGTTCATCTCAAAGGAGACTCTAAGTCGTTCATTTTGGCCTAGTTGTGCTTTGCTTAAAATCGCCTCGAAATCAAAAGAATCTTGTCCATAGCAAAGGCTACTGAACAGAGCGAGTAGTACTATGAATAATCGTTTCATCACCAATCCTTTTCGACTTTTAATTTACGACCTTGAACCTTTTTGGCATTCATTTTTTCTTGAACTTTATTTTCTTCGTTTTGAAGTGCCTGAAGTAGGGTCTCTATTTGTTCCTTTGAAAGTTCTTGAGGTTTTGGAGCTCCTTTCGACTGATCTTGCTGAGGTTTTCTTCCTTGTTCTTGTTTCTGGTCTCCTTGCCCTTTTTTCTGATCCTCTTTTTCTGATCCGTCTCCATCTTCTTTAGGATTCTCTTTTTCCTTTTCTTTTGGATCACCAGAGTCACCCTCGTTTTCATTTTCTTTTTCCTTGTCTGACTCGTTTTGCTGATCTTCGTTCTCTTGCTGTTCTTTTTCTTGATCTTTTTGCTGATCGTCTTGCTGATCTTTGTTTTGCTCCTGTTGCTCCTGTTGTTCCTGCTGCTTTTGCTTTGCTAAGGCAAGGTTGTAACGCGTTTGATCATCTTCCGGATTATTTCTAAGTGCTTGTTTGTAGGCTTCTACTGCATTTTCGAACTCGTTCTTTTGCATGTAAATATTGCCTATGTTATGATGGGTTTTGTGTATCAGATCGGGCTGTTGTGTTCGCTGGGCAGCTTCTTTGAGGTGACCAAACGCTTCTTCGATATGATTTTCTTGGTATAGGTGTGTGCCTAAATTATATGGTGCATCTGCATAAGTAGTATCGACAGCGGTTGACTTACGCAGTAGTTGTTCTGCTTTTGCGGCATTTTTTTGCTCAAGTTCGCTCAGTGCCCTATTGTAGAACGAGCCCGCTTGTTGTTGGGCCTGAAGCGAAATAGTGCTCCAGAAAGCACAGAGCACAAAAACCATTTTGATATGGGCTGACGTTCTCATGATTGCTTTTTAAAAATTTTTCGAGATGGAAGTACACTTTCAATGATTAGTAGAGCGAGACCGATGGCAATAAACCACTGGAACTGATCTTTGTAATTAGAATAGGTTTGTGTTTCGAATGCTGTTTTGTCTAACTGGGCTAGATATGACCTGATTGCATCTACTGTTTTTTCAGTGTCGGAAGCGTTTAAATATAGCCCTCCTGTTTCAGTTGCAATTTGTTCGAGCACGACTTGATTCAATTTTGAAATAACTACATTGCCTTCCCCGTCTTTTTTAAACCCTCCTCTTGGCGTACTTTCAGGAATTGGTGCACCCGCCTCAGTTCCTGTTCCAATAGTAATGATTTGTATGGTAGATTGCTTCGCGAGCTGCACAAGTTCTGACACACCTGAATCGCTGTGATCTTCGCCATCCGAGATAAGAATAAGGATTCTTCGCGTCTCTGCTTCGACGTCAAAATAGGTGCTAGCAAGTTTTACAGCCTCTACGATGGCAGTTCCTTGCGAGGACATCATATCGGTATTGACCCCTTTTAAAAACATCCGTGCTGCACCGTAATCGGTGGTAATCGGTAGTTGCGGAAAAGCTGTTGCAGCATACGTAATCATGCCTACTCGATCACCGGTTAAGGCATTAAGCGTTTCAGAAACGATGCGCTTAGCCTTTTCGATTCGATTGGGTGCAATATCCTCAGCTAGCATACTCTTGGACACATCAATAGCAAACACCACGTCGACTCCTTCTCGTTTAATCGTTCCTAATTGAGTTCCGATTTTTGGATTGGCCAGCCCAACAAATAAAAATGCAATGCCAAGTAGGAAAAGAACTCTCTTTATCCAAACCAGCTTATGACTTCTCATCGGCGCTAGCCTTGCTAGCATAAGGGTCCGTAAGGTTACATCGGGCTGCGCTTTTGACATTTTGACATTTTGCCAGAAACCATATACTATTAGCACAACTAATAGCAGTCCGATTGCGAGAAGCCCTAAGCTTAAAAAATGAGGTTGTTCAATTAGCATCATGACAGGGCTTCTCTAAAATAAGTGTGACGCAAAACAAATTCGATAGCAAGTAGTAGTAAACTCAGCAGTACCCAAAACCTGAAGTGCTCTTGATACGTGTAGTAGGTGAACTCTTCAATTTCACTTTTTTCAAGCTCATTGATTTGATCATAAATGGCTTCAAGGGTTTTATTGTCTGTGGCGCGATAATAACTTCCACCCGTTAGGTCTGAAATTTTAGTGAGCAGTTGTTCATCAATTTCAACCGCACGCATTCCGTATCGGAATGATCCATCGGGATTATAAGCTATCGGACTTAGTGCATTTCCATTAGTTCCTATGCCAATAGTATAGATTTTAATACCGTATTCTAAGGCGAGATTGGCTGCCGTTTCGGGCTCGATAAACCCACTATTGTTTACACCATCGGTGAGCAATATGATAATCTTTGAAACAGCTTCACTTTCTTTGAGTCGGTTCACAGCTGTTGCTAGTCCCATACCAATGGCAGTCCCATCTTCAATAGCACCATAACTCAGATCTGATAAGGCGGTAAGTGTAATATCGGTGTCGGTAGTGAGCGGAGTTTTAGTATAACTCTCCCCTGCATAAATAACTAGGCCGATTCTATCACTCCTACGGTCTTTAACAAAATTTGAGGCCACTGCTTTTAACGCCTCTAGGCGATTGGGTTGTAGGTCTTTAGCGAGCATACTTGAACTGACATCAATCGAGAGTACAATGTCGATTCCACTAGCTGTTTTTGTACGTGTATTTACTCCTGAGGTTTGCGGACGCGCAAGCCCCATAATCAGTGATGAGAGAGCAAAAAGCCTGAGTATCCACAGCACTGGTCTCACGCGAGATTTGAGTGTTTGTAGCCCGTTTAATACGATCGGATAATAGAAAAAGGTCGTTTCTTTTTTAGAGAACCGCAACTTCCATAGAAGGAGTAAGCCGATTACGGCAAAGAGAATAAACCATTCAGGATTTTTATATGGCGCCATTAGAACTTCTCTCATAACTCGGTATTTACACTGACGCTTTGAAGTATTCGATCAGCCATTGCGCTAGCCCATCGATCTTCTTGTCGAAAAATAATAAGCACTTCTTGTGTGAACCCGTTACCACCAAAAATCAGATGGTCAAAATGAATCTCATTCTTTTGACTATCAAGTGCGGTTCCAAAGGAGTGGTATCCGGTGATATCACTCTTGGTTGTATAAATCTCGGATTTAGGCAAAATAGTCGTGTATCCTTGTGTCTCAAAGGCTGATAGGGTTTGTTCTGCTATCTGAACAAAATCAATCTCCTCAGCTGTGTCCGATTGATGAACTCGTAACTGAACCTTGGTTACCTTATCTTTTAGTTCGTAGACGAATAGTGAGTCCTTTCGTATAAGAGCCTCAGGAGTCTCAATCTCAATAGGTGGAAATCCGTAACTCGAGCGAACCCAATTTTTCTCAACTTCTTTCTTGTACGGATTTTGTGAAAGGGTATCCCATAAGTTTTGATAACCGATGCTGTAGCCGTATCCTGCTAGGGCAGCTACTACAAATAAGAAAAACACCCCTGCTATAATTACGGCATTCTTTTTACTCGTTTTTCGAGAGGGTTTCAAATCTTCAGTCTTTCGCGTATAACCTTCTTCATAACGTTCAATGATTTCTCGGATGAAAGTAAGGTCTGTCACTTGTTGCTGATCACTTGGTGTTACTTTGGCGAATTTGTACTGGTCTGCTTGAAGCAATAAGATCTCTAGTGCTTTAGAGTTGGTTTCGGATAGCTTGAAATACGCTTCATTAGCCCCTAACGCGTCGAGCAGAAGTAGTAATTCCTTCGAAGTTCGTTGAAGCGATGCAATCGAAAGGCGTTTATTCAAATAGGTTTTGAGAATAGTAGTCGCCGAAAGGTAAATCTCATCAGAAGGTTGATTTTGAACACTGATAAGCACATCTATTTCTCGTAATGCTTTTTGATACGGGTTTTGAGCTAACGTACGACTTCTGAATTTTTTTATGAAAAAGAAGATTCCTCCTATAATAAGCAGTAATAGAGCAGCAAGTAGATAAGGTGAAAAAGAATGCTGATTAGCTATTTTAGGAAGTAGCGATTTGGTGTCGTACAGCCCCTGTTTGGTGGTGTCAACAACTACATCGTTGACCCGAATGGGAATAGATTGCGTGGTATACGGTGTTCGATCTATTGTAATTTGTTGAGCTGCTAACGTGTAATCTCCGGCATCGAATTGAGTGATTTTATACGTTTTAAGAACCTCAAGTTCAGGTCTTTTACTCAGGGTGTCAACAGCGGATTCTGAGACGACCTCTAGCGGATAAAAAACTTGGCCTTCTGGAAAAATAACTAAAGCTTCTGGATCGGCTTTTGCGGTAATCTCTACTACGATTTGTTCGCCAATGAGTATACTATCACGATTGATACTCATAGCAACTTCCTGTCCGAATGAAGTACCTGAGGACAGTAGAGAAAGAAGTAGAATAATTGGCACAAAAAGTCTTCTCATCGATGCTTCGATTTAAAAAACTGTAGCAATTTAACAATGTGATCTTCTGAAAGTTCACAGCTCACTGTGGGAGCACCCACTTGAGAAAAACATTTTTCGAAGTACGTAAACTCTTGTTCAATTTTGGATTTGAAAGAGGAGTGTACCGCCTTCGCATCGGTATCGATATACACCTCACCCTCTGCTTCGAGCGACTTAATGGGAATTAGCCCCAGCCCAGGGAGGCTAAGCTCTAGCGAGTCGTAAACTCTAAATCCATTTACATCATGCCTTTTTGCGAGTATTCGAAGTGATTTTTCATAATCCTGATCTAGAAAGTCAGAGAGCACGAATACAATAGTCCGCTTTTTTAGGTATTTGCTTAGTGCCGAGAGCGCTTGGTCGATATTAGTTTTTCTAGGAGCTGATGATTTAGGCTGTTCGGTAAGCACTAATAGTTCTCTAATGATTCGTAGCAAGTGCGCTTTACCCTTTTTAGGCGGAAGAAAAAGTTCTACCCGATCTGAAAAGGCAAGTAGGCCAACTTTGTCATTGTTTTGAAGGGCGGAAAAGGCCAAAATCGCCGCAATTTCTATGCTCTTCTCGATTTTAGTACTCGCACCGCTTCCGAATAAGCCCGAGGCACTAACGTCTACAGCAAGCATTAGAGTAAGTTCTCTCTCTTCTTCGAACACCTTCGAGTAGGGTTCTCGATTACGAGCAGTTACATTCCAATCAATCGACCGAACATCGTCTCCGTATTCATACTTTCGAACTTCACTAAAAGTCATACCGCGCCCTTTGAACGACGAGTGGTACTCACCGCCAAATACATGGTCCGATAGCCTTCGAGTCTTTAAGGCAATCTTTCGAACCCGAGCCAGTATATCCGTTACTTCTAGCATGGTGGCAATTAGGGGACTTTAACGACCTCTAGTATTTTTTTAATGATGTCATCGCTTGTTGTTGCTTCGGCTTCAGCCTCGTAGGTGAGTCCGATTCGGTGGCGCAACACATCGAAAATAATGGCGCGTACGTCTTCGGGCACCACAAATCCTCTGCCTTGAAGAAAAGCATAGCACTTGGCTGCTTTGGCTAGTGAGATGCTTCCTCGTGGCGAAGCTCCAAAGCTGATTAATGATTGAAGTGAACCAAGTCCGTACTGATCTGGGTAGCGTGTGGCAAAAATTAAATCGACAATATACTGTTCGATTTTTGGGTCAAGGTAGACTTCTGCTGCACTTTCTTGAGCCTTAATCAGGTCTTTGGTGGTAAGCACTGTGCTGATTTGAGGAGCGATAGCGGCCAAATTTTGACGAATAATAAGTTGTTCGTCTTCTTTGTTGGGATATCCGATAACCACCTTTAACATAAAGCGGTCTACTTGAGCTTCGGGCAACGTATAGGTACCTTCTTGCTCTACCGGGTTTTGCGTCGCCATAACAAGAAAGGGTGCGTCTAGCTTGAACGTTTCATCGCCGATGGTGACCTGTCGTTCTTGCATCGCCTCAAGAAGGGCCGATTGAACCTTTGCAGGAGCACGGTTGATCTCATCTGCTAATACGAAATTCGCGAAGATTGGACCTTTTTTGACATTAAAGGCCTGTTCGTTCATATTGTAGATCACCGTTCCTATGACATCAGCCGGAAGTAAATCTGGGGTAAACTGAATACGACTAAAACTTCCTTTTACTGATTTCGCTAATGTATTGATTGCAAGGGTCTTTGCAAGTCCTGGAACCCCTTCAAGTAAAATATGGCCTTTGGCGAGTAGCCCGATAAGCAAGCTGTCGACCATATGATTTTGACCGACAATAGCCTTCGAAACCTCGGTTCTAAGCGCAGAAATAAAAGCGCTGTCTCGCCCAATCTTCTCATTTAATTCACTGATATCTACACTCATTTCTTTTCTACTAATGTTTAGAGGGCGCAAATTGATAATTCTTCTTCCGAATACTTGTTAATGATAGGTTAAAAAACCCCTATTTAATAGTCTTTTCACACTCTTTTTAGAGTTTTTAATGTTGTAAATTTAAAAGCCTTAATTCAACTATTATGAAAGCAAATTCGCTTATTGTTGGGGTAATGACCTGGGGTATTTGGGGAAAAATGCTGACCGACGCGCAAATGGCGCAACAAATAGAGCAAACTCTTGCCCTTGGATTGAATCGATTTGATCATGCCGACATCTACGGAGATTATACTACCGAAGCCCAATTTGGAGCAGCTTTAAAGCAATCAGGGGTTGATCGTGAAAAGCTACAACTTATTACCAAATGTGGAATACAGATGACTAAAGGTCGAAACAATAATGTAAAACACTATCAGTACGACGCTTCATATATAGTCTGGTCAGCAGAACAAAGCTTGCGCAATCTTCAAACCGATTATATCGATGTGTTTTTGCTTCATCGGCCTAGTCCACTAATGCACGGCGAGGAAATCGGAACGGCGGTAGCTCAACTACTTGAAAGAGGGCTTATTAAGTCGTTTGGGCTTTCTAATTTTTTGCCCCATCAAGTCGACTTTATTTCGGCATTCGCCCCGGTAGAGGTGAATCAGGTGCAGTGTTCGATCACCCATACCGATCCAATGTACGACGGAACGTTCGAACAAACTCGAAAAATGAATATTGAGCCTATGGCTTGGTCGCCGTTGGGAAGTCTTTTCAAGGAGGCGGAATCAGAATCTGCGCTGCGCGTGGCCAGTGTAGCTAAGGAATTGACCTTAAAATACGACACGGATCTAGCGGGTCTTGCTATGGCCTTTTTAGCTAAACACCCTGCAAGAATTAGTCCGGTTGTTGGAACTACCTCAACGCATCGACTCTCGCACCTGAAAAACGCTTTCGAGATTGAATTAGACCTACAAGACTGGTTTGTACTGCTAGAAGCTGTAAAAGGCACTCGAGTTCCTTAAATTATGATTAATAAACGCCTACTTGTAAAGAACCTTCTCGCTCACAATGACGAGAATAGTTTTTATGATAAAAAGCGTTTTGTCTCCATTGGAGAGAAGGAGGGCAAGGCTAAATTCTTAAAGCATATTTGTGCGCTAGCCAACAGTAATCCTGCGAATAATTCGTTCATCGTCGTTGGAGTTGAGGATCACGATAACAGTATTGTAGGGGTAGATTTTTTCGACGACAGCAAGATTCAAAACTTGGTAAATGCGTATCTAGATAATCCCCCAAAAGTCTCTTATGAGAATATTCCTTTTCCGCATTTGCCCGAAAATAAAGTGGTCGGACTCGTTACCATTCGCTCTAGCGGTAAATTATGTTCATTGCGGAAAAACATTTGGAAGTATTATGGTGGAGCGGTTTTTTATAGAGATGGGAGTGTGTCCGCCCCAAAAAACTTTCAGTCTTCTTTAGTTGATACTAACTCTGCTGTAGTACAGGATCTAGAGCGTCACAGTGAAAATAATATTGAACTCACCTTAGACGGGGTGATTGATTTTATCCGCAATCGTCATCCTGATCTTTCGAGTGATTATAAAGTCTTCAAGGAGCAATTTGTCGTTTGTTGGGCGGGGCAAGTCAAAAAAATCAAAGACAAGAAATATTATTCGAGGGTAGATATTGAACTGATAAACGAGCAGGTTCGATTGTTTTATTCGGCTCTGGATGAAATAGAAATTACCTATACCAACGACACGTTTAGCCTCATTGAGTATGTCTATTTAGGTTTGGGTACCAAGCGATATTACCCACTCGAGAGATTGGATATTCGTTTTGAAGAAAACGGAACCTATCAAATGAATTCTGAGCTGCTTTTTGATCCGCCTAGATACGACACTAAAGAGCTCTTTCACGTATACAACACCAATAACACCCTTGTAAAATTACTGACACAACAGGTGCGTTTAAGCGATTCGCAAGTTCGTGACTTGAGGCAACTCCCTGATACGTATTTGATTTGTTATCTAAATGGTTTTGAAGAGGCGAAAGAACAGCTTGAACTTGCACGCCCGCTTGTTAAAGATGCAGATTCTAAAGCCTATTCAGCTCTTAAAGAAGCGCTTAGGGTAATGCGAAAGGTTCGCTACAATTAAAGAGTTGCGAGATCGCTCACGCGCGGAAGTGCCGCAATCGCACCATAACTCAAAGCAGTAAATGCCCCAGCTTTATTGGCTAAAGTTACAGCTGACTTGAGCCACTGTTTATCTGTAATAACTGATCCTGAACTTGCTTTTGCCCATTGCGCCAGAAGGCATCCGATGAATGCATCTCCTGATCCCGTAGTGTCTATGGCTTCAATTCTAATAGTATCCACAGTAAAAAGCGGTTGGTTAGGAATGCTCACTAAGGTTCCGTTTTTACCGAGCGTTACACAGATTGTTGTATTACTTTTTTGTTGGAAAAAGAGGCAGGCGTCTTCAAGAGTTGAGCAGTTTGAGATCAGGAGCGCTTCTTCTTCGCTCATTTTACAAAGATGGGCGCGTTCGATAAAGTGCATGCAATGGGCTACAAATCCCTCGGGGTCGGAAGCGTGAAGATCTTCTCTGTAATTAGGATCGAAACAGATTAGCGCCTGCTGTGATTGAGCATCTGATAGATACCTGTAGTATGTTTCCCTAAGAGCCCCCCCTAAAAAGGCCGTTGCTGCTCCAAAATGAACTACTTGTTCTTTGAACTTCTGTGCAAGAGAGGAGTCATAGCTAAGTGTTGCGTCTGCCCCTCTAGAGAAAACAAAGTCTCTTGCGCCTTCCTCACCTAGACTTACAAAAGCCAGTGTAGTGAACATGTCAACCCGTTGCAGATAGGTGATATCAATATTTTCTGCCAAAAGGGTTTCCTCTAAAAATTCGCCAAAAGGGTCTCTTCCGATAGCTCCAACAAAACTACTTTTCCCTTCAAGTCGCGCTACTGCCGCTGCAACATTTGCTGGAGCT
>CAZUBV010000001.1:0-27698 GCA_964618875.1 uncultured Flavobacteriaceae bacterium | reverse complement strand
GCTTCCTCATGGTACAGGTAAAGATGTTCGTGTTCTTGCTCTTGTCACTCCGGATAAAGAAGCTGAAGCAAAAGCTGCTGGCGCTGATTATGTAGGTCTTGATGAGTATCTCGATAAGATTAAGGCAGGTTGGACTGATGTAGATGTTATCATTACTATGCCTAGTGTTATGGGTAAATTAGGTCCTTTAGGTCGAGTACTCGGTCCAAGAGGTCTTATGCCAAACCCTAAGACAGGTACCGTAACAATGGATGTCGCTAAGGCTGTTACCGAAGTTAAAGCGGGTAAGATTGACTTTAAAGTTGATAAAGCCGGAAATGTTCATGCTTCTATTGGTAAGGTTTCTTTCGATGCAGATAAGATCGCATCAAATGCAAAAGAGATTCTTGATACGTTGAATAGAATGAAGCCTGCTGCAGCTAAAGGAGTTTACATGAAGAGTGTTCACCTTTCTTCAACTATGAGTCCTAGTGTTCCACTTGACCCAAAAGCCATTTAAGTACCTTAAAGAACTTACAACATGACTAGAGAAGAAAAAGCACTAGCAATAGAGCAACTTAAAGAAAAGTTGGCTTCTAGTCCCACGATTTATCTTACTGATATCTCTGGACTTGATGCTACCGCTACTGCAGAATTAAGAAGTGCTTGCTTTAAGGCAAACATTTCACTTACTGTGGTAAAAAACACATTGCTAAGAAAGGCAATGGAAGCCTCTGATAAGGATTTTGGTGAGCTCACTACTATTCTTAAAGGGGAAACCTCAATGATGATTGCAGAAACCGGAAACGGACCTGCAAAACTCATTAAAAATTTCAGAAAGAAATCTCCTAAGCCTGTTCTTAAGGGAGCTTTTGTTGAAGAGTCGGTTTACATTGGCGATAACTTATTAGACTCTCTAGTAAGTATCAAGTCGAAAGACGAGCTTATTGCTGATGTTATTGCGCTTCTTCAGAGCCCTGCCAAGAACGTTATTTCGGGTCTTAAGTCAGGAGGAGGTAAACTTGCAGGTATTCTGCAAACACTCTCTGAGAAATAATTTGTACGCACTCAATACTCAATATTTTTAAACTTTATTAAACGATAGAAAAATGGCAGATTTAAAAGATTTTGCAGAACAATTGGTTAACCTTTCTGTTAAAGAGGTTAATGAACTAGCTAACATTCTTAAAGAAGAGTACGGTATCGAGCCTGCTGCTGCAGCTGTTGCTGTTGCTGCTCCTGGTGCAGGTGGTGGCGATGGTGCTGCTGCTGAGGAGAAAACTTCTTTTGACGTTATTCTTAAGTCAGCTGGTGCTTCTAAACTTGCAGTTGTTAAGCTTGTTAAGGAATTAACTGGGCTTGGACTAAAAGAAGCTAAAGAAGTAGTAGACGGAGCTCCAAAAGCGGTTAAAGAAGGCGTTTCTAAAGATGAGGCCGAAGGTATCAAGAACTCTTTAGAAGAGGCTGGTGCTGAGGTTGAACTTAAGTAGTTCTTTTTAAGCGTATTAGGCAAAGGTCTTTCCAACATTAAGTTGGTTAGACCTTCGCCTGTTTAAAACAACCTTGGTTGTTCAGGCCTAGTTAGGTAGGCCTAAAAATCATACTTTATTTGACTATAAATTGTCCGTTAGATGGTTACAAAACAAACCGAAAGAGTACATTTTGCCTCCGCAAAGAACATTCCTGATTATCCGGATTTTCTAGATATTCAAATTAAATCCTTTCAAGATTTTTTTCAATTAGAAACTAAGTCGGATGCTAGAGGCAACGAAGGTTTATTTAACACCTTCATGGAAAATTTTCCAATAACTGATACTAGAAACCAGTTCGTTCTAGAGTTTTTGGATTATTTCGTAGACCCTCCCCGATATAATATTCAAGAATGTATTGAGCGTGGCCTTACTTACAGCGTTCCTTTAAAGGCACGTCTGAAATTGTATTGTACCGATCCTGAGCATGAAGATTTTGAAACGATTGTTCAAGATGTTTATCTAGGAACTATCCCATACATGACTCCATCCGGGACGTTTGTTATAAACGGAGCTGAACGGGTTATTGTTTCGCAATTACATCGTTCTCCTGGTGTTTTCTTCGGTCAATCGGTCCATGCTAATGGAACTAAATTATATTCAGCCCGAGTTATTCCTTTCAAAGGATCTTGGATTGAATTTGCTACGGACATCAATGGGGTTATGTATGCCTACATTGATCGTAAAAAGAAATTACCTGTTACTACGCTTTTTAGAGCGATCGGATACGAACGCGATAAGGATATTTTAGAGATTTTCGATTTATCCGAAGAGGTAAAAGTTAGTAAAACGGGACTTAAAAAAGTATTGGGACGAAAGCTAGCTGCTCGTGTGCTTAACACATGGCATGAAGATTTCGTTGATGAAGATACAGGTGAAGTTGTATCTATTGAGCGCAATGAGATTATTCTAGATCGTGACACAGTTCTTGAAAAAGAGCACCTTGACATGATCGTTGAGGCAGATGTGAAAACTATTCTTCTTCACAAAGAGAATAATGCACAAGCTGAATATGCTATTATTCACAATACGCTACAGAAAGACCCAACAAACTCTGAAAAGGAGGCTGTTGAGCACATCTACAGACAGTTGCGTAACGCGGAACCGCCTGATGAAGAAACGGCTCGTGGAATCATTGATAAGCTCTTCTTCTCAGATCAACGTTACAATTTAGGTGAAGTTGGTCGTTACCGTATGAATAAGAAGTTAGGCCTTGATATCGAGATGGATATGCAAGTTCTAACTAAGCAAGACATTATAACTATCATCAAATACCTTATTGAACTTATTAATTCTAAGGCTGAAATTGATGATATTGATCACTTATCGAATAGACGTGTACGAACCGTTGGAGAACAGCTCTCTCAGCAGTTTGGTGTTGGTTTAGCACGTATGGCACGTACCATTCGTGAGCGTATGAACGTACGTGACAATGAGGTGTTTACACCTATTGATCTTATTAACGCTAAGACCTTGTCTTCAGTGATTAATTCGTTCTTCGGTACCAATCAGCTTTCTCAGTTCATGGATCAAACCAATCCATTGGCTGAAATCACGCACAAGAGAAGACTCTCTGCTCTAGGACCAGGAGGTTTATCGCGTGAACGCGCTGGTTTCGAAGTTCGTGACGTTCACTACACGCACTACGGAAGATTATGCCCGATTGAAACCCCAGAGGGTCCGAACATTGGTCTGATCTCGTCAATGTCTGTGTTTTCGAAGGTAAACGCTATGGGATTCCTTGAAACCCCTTACCGTACCGTTGAGAATGGTAAAGTAAATCTATCGAGCTTTACGTACCTGAGTGCTGAGGAGGAAGAGGCAAAACTAATTGCCCAAGCCAACATCTCGATGAAATTGGATGGTACAATTGATACCGATAAGGTTATCGCTCGAATGGAAGGTGACTTCCCTGTAGTTTCGCCAGAAGAAATTCACTATACCGACGTTGCACCAAACCAGATTGCATCAATTTCGGCCTCGCTTATTCCGTTCTTAGAGCATGATGATGCAAACCGTGCATTGATGGGATCAAACATGATGCGTCAGGCAGTACCACTTCTTCGACCAGAGTCTCCGATTGTGGGTACAGGTCTAGAGCGTCAAGTGGCTAAAGATTCTCGCGTGCTGATTAACGCTGAGGGTGACGGGGTTGTTGAATATGTAGATGCCGAACGTATCGTAATTAAATACGACAAGACAGAGGAGGAACGCTTAGTTTCTTTCGATGAAGATTCTAAAGAATATAAGCTGATTAAATTCCGCAAAACGAACCAAGGATCAAGCATTAACCTAAAGCCAATTGTTTCGCGCGGAGATCGTGTTGAAAAAGGTCAAGTGTTATGTGAAGGTTACGCCACAGAAAAAGGCGAATTGGCTCTAGGCCGTAACATGAAAGTGGCGTTTATGCCATGGAAAGGGTACAACTTCGAAGATGCCATCGTAATTTCTGAGCGCGTGGTCCGCGAAGATATATTTACCTCGATTCACGTAGATGAGTATGCATTAGAGGTTCGTGATACCAAATTAGGTGCGGAAGAACTTACTAATGATATTCCAAATGTTTCTGAAGAGGCCACTAAGGATCTCGATGAAAATGGTATGATTCGCATTGGAGCCGAGGTAAAACCTGGTGACATTCTGATTGGTAAGATCACTCCGAAAGGAGAATCAGATCCAACCCCAGAAGAGAAACTGCTCCGAGCTATTTTTGGAGACAAGGCTGGTGATGTGAAAGATGCATCGCTGAAAGCTTCTCCTTCACTTCGAGGTGTAGTAATTGATAAAAAACTCTTTGCAAGAAGTGTTAAAGACAAGCGCAAGCGCTCTGAAGAGAAAGATGCTATTCAAGCACTAGAGTTAGAGTACGAGGTAAAATTCCAACAGCTTAAAGATCGTCTTGTAGATAAGCTATTTACACTGGTAAATGGTAAAACTTCACAAGGAGTTCTAAATGATCTTGGCGAAGAAGTATTGCCAAAAGGCAAAAAGTATACCCTTAAAATGCTACATGCAGTTGAGGATTTTGCTCACCTTGTAGGTGGAAGCTGGACGGTAGATGAGCCAGTTAATGCTTTAATTGCTGATGTACTTCATAACTACAAGATCAAATTGAATGATCTTCAGGGTAATTTAAGACGTGATAAATTCACTATTTCTGTGGGTGATGAATTACCTGCCGGAATTATGAAATTGGCTAAAGTATACATTGCTAAGAAGCGTAAGCTAAAGGTTGGTGATAAAATGGCAGGTCGTCACGGAAATAAGGGTATTGTTGCTCGAATCGTAAGAGATGAGGACATGCCTTTCCTTGAAGATGGTACTCCTGTAGATATCGTACTTAACCCTCTGGGTGTACCTTCTCGTATGAACATTGGTCAGATTTATGAAACCGTTCTTGGATGGGCTGGTCAAAAATTAGGTCAAAAGTTTGCCACTCCGATTTTCGATGGGGCTAATATTGATCAAATTAATGAGCTAACCGCTAAGGCTGGTGTTCCGTTATATGGGCATACCTATCTATATGATGGTGGTACTGGAGAGCGTTTCGATCAACCTGCAACTGTAGGGGTGATTTATATGTTAAAACTCGGCCACATGGTAGATGATAAGATGCATGCCCGTTCAATCGGTCCATACTCGCTTATTACCCAACAACCTCTTGGAGGTAAGGCACAGTTTGGAGGTCAGCGTTTTGGAGAGATGGAAGTATGGGCACTTGAGGCATATGGTGCTTCTTCTACCCTTCGTGAGATCTTAACCGTTAAATCGGATGACGTAGTAGGTCGTGCTAAGACCTACGAGGCCATTGTGAAAGGGGAGACCATGCCAGAGCCTGGTTTACCTGAATCATTCAACGTGCTTATGCACGAGTTAAAAGGATTAGGACTCGATATTCGTCTCGAAGAATAATTCTAAATAGTAATTAAACAAGCTTTACGTTATTATGGCTAGAGTTAACGATACAACTGAGCAACGATTTAATAAAATTTCGATAGGTCTCGCTTCGCCAGAATCTATTCTTGCAGCGTCAAGAGGAGAGGTGCTGAAGCCTGAAACTATCAATTATCGAACACACAAACCAGAGCGAGATGGACTGTTCTGCGAGCGTATCTTCGGTCCTGTAAAGGATTATGAATGTGCTTGTGGAAAGTATAAGCGAATTCGTTACCGCGGAATCGTTTGTGACCGTTGTGGGGTAGAGGTTACTGAGAAGAAAGTTCGTCGTGATCGAGTTGGACATATTAGTCTGGTAGTTCCGGTTGCCCACATTTGGTATTTTAGGTCGTTACCTAATAAATTAGGATACTTACTAGGTCTTCCGTCTAAGAAATTAGACATGATCATTTATTATGAGCGTTATGTTGTCATTCAACCAGGTATCGCAAAAGGTCCTGAGGGTGAAGAATTGCGTATGCTAGATTTCCTTACCGAGGAAGAATATCTTAACATAGTAGATGAACTACCAGCGGAAAACCAGTATCTAGATGATTCTGATCCGAACAAATTCATCGCTAAAATGGGTGCTGAATGTTTGGTTGATTTGCTTCAACGAATCGATCTTGAATCATTGTCATACGAACTCCGACATAAGGCTAATACCGAAACTTCAAAGCAACGTAAAACCGAGGCCCTCAAAAGACTTCAAGTAGTGGAGTCGTTCAGAGAATCGCAAGCTAACCGCGAGAATAAGCCGGAGTGGATGATTATGAAAGTGGTTCCGGTGATTCCACCAGAACTTCGTCCGTTAGTTCCGCTAGATGGGGGTCGATTTGCAACTTCCGATCTTAATGATCTATACCGTAGGGTAATTATTCGAAATAATCGTCTAAAACGACTTATTGAGATCAAGGCCCCAGAGGTCATTTTGCGTAATGAGAAGCGTATGCTTCAAGAAGCGGTAGATTCATTATTTGATAATACACGTAAAGCTTCTGCGGTAAAAACAGAATCTAATCGACCGCTTAAGTCTCTTTCAGATTCATTGAAGGGTAAGCAAGGTCGTTTTCGTCAAAACTTACTTGGAAAACGTGTCGATTATTCGGCCCGTTCAGTAATCGTTGTTGGACCAGATCTTAAACTTTTTGAGTGTGGTTTACCAAAGGATATGGCTGCGGAACTATACAAGCCGTTTATCATTCGTAAGCTTATTGAGCGTGGAATTGTTAAAACGGTTAAATCTGCTAAGAAAATAATCGATAGAAAAGAGCCTGTAGTTTGGGATATTCTTGAGAATGTGATCAAGGGCCACCCCGTATTACTCAACAGAGCTCCCACCCTACACAGATTGGGTATTCAGGCATTTCAACCAAAGTTAATTGAAGGAAAAGCGATTCGTTTACACCCACTAGCGTGTACGGCATTTAACGCTGACTTCGATGGTGACCAAATGGCTGTTCACTTGCCGCTAGGGCCAGAGGCTATTTTAGAATCACAGCTACTTATGCTGGCTTCACAAAATATCTTGAACCCGGCCAATGGATCTCCAATTACTGTTCCTTCTCAAGACATGGTTTTAGGTCTGTATTATATGACCAAAGAACGTCGTTCAACTCCTGAAGAACCTGTGCTTGGAGAAGGCCTTACATTCTATTCTCCAGAAGAGGTTGTTATCGCCTTCAATGAAAAGCGTGTAAACCTAAATGCGGTTATAAAAATCCGTGTTAAGGATTTCAACGAATCAGGGGAATTGGTATATCAGATTATTGAAACTACGGTTGGTAGAGTATTGTTTAACAATGTAGTTCCGCAAGAAGCTGGATTTATCAATCAAGTATTGAATAAAAAGGCGCTTCGTGATATTATCGGACGAATTCTTGAGGTAACTGATGTTCCTCGTACCGCTGAATTTCTTGATCGGATCAAGGAAATGGGATATGAATTCGCTTTCAAAGGAGGTCTTTCTTTCAGTTTAGGTGATATCATTATCCCTGCTGAAAAGACTAAAATGATTGCCGAAGCCAATGTTCAAGTAGACGGTATTATGGCGAACTATAACATGGGTCTTATTACGAATAACGAGCGCTACAATCAGGTAATTGATGTTTGGACTTCGACCAATGCAATGCTTACTGAGCTTGCCATGAAGCGCATCCGTGAAGATAAACAAGGATTTAACTCGGTTTACATGATGCTTGATTCAGGGGCTCGTGGATCGAAGGAACAAATTCGTCAGCTTACGGGTATGAGAGGACTTATGGCTAAGCCTAAGAAATCAACTGCTGGTGGTGGTGAGATTATTGAAAACCCAATTCTTTCAAACTTTAAAGAAGGGCTTTCTATCCTTGAGTACTTTATTTCAACTCACGGTGCGCGTAAAGGACTTGCGGATACCGCACTTAAAACTGCGGATGCTGGTTACCTTACACGTAGACTTGTTGATGTTGCTCAAGACGTTATTATTACAGTAGAAGATTGTCAAACCCTACGAGGTGTTGAGGTTCAAGCACTAAAGAAAAACGAAGAGGTTGTTGAAACCTTAGGCGAACGTATTCTCGGTCGAGTAGCTCTTAATGATGTTTTTGATCCATTAACTGGTGAATTAATCGTTTCGGCTGGTGAACATATAGAAAGTCAACACGTTAAACTTGTTGAGGCAACTGCGATTGATAAAGTTGAGGTACGTTCAGCATTAACTTGCGAAGCGGAAAAAGGTATTTGTGCGAAGTGTTACGGACGTAACCTAGCTACAAATAAACCGGTTCAACGCGGAGAGTCAGTTGGTGTAGTTGCTGCTCAATCAATTGGTGAGCCTGGAACACAGCTAACTCTTAGAACATTCCACGTTGGAGGTATTGCGGGTAACGTTTCCGAAGAAAGCCAATTAATCGCCAAATTTGATGGTGTCGCTGAAATTGAAGACTTACGTGTTGTTCAAGGTGAAAACACGGCAGGTGAGAAGGCGAACATTATTATTTCGCGTACTGCTGAATTTAAATTAGTTGAACCGAAGACAGGAGCTATCCTTAGCACCCACAACTTGCCTTATGGAGCTCAGGTTTTTGTTGAAAACGGAGCTAAAGTCAAAAAAGGTGATGTTCTTTGCCAGTGGGATCCTTACAATGGGGTGATTATTTCTGAATTTACCGGATCTGTTGCATACGAGAATATCGAACAAGGTGTTACTTATCAGGTAGAAATTGACGAACAAACTGGTTTCCAGGAAAAAGTGATTTCTGAGTCAAGAAATAAGAAACTGATTCCAACCCTTCTTATTAAAGATAAAAAAGGTGATATTCTTAGATCGTACAACCTTCCAGTAGGTTCACACCTTATGGTAAATGAGGCTGAGGCAATTAAAGAAGGTAAGATTCTTGTGAAAATCCCACGTAAATCTGCAAAAGCAGGAGATATTACTGGAGGTTTACCACGAGTAACGGAGCTTTTCGAAGCTAGAAATCCTTCAAACCCTGCCGTAGTTTCTGAGATCGATGGTGTGGTATCTTTTGGTAAGATCAAACGAGGTAATCGAGAGATTGTCGTTGAGTCGAAATTAGGCGACGTTCGAAGATATTTAGTGAAATTATCGAACCAGATTCTAGTTCAAGAAAATGACTACGTAAAGGCGGGTATGCCACTATCGGACGGGTCGATTACTCCTGATGATATTCTATCTATCAAAGGACCATCTGCCGTTCAACAGTATCTTGTAAACGAAATTCAAGAGGTATATCGACTACAAGGAGTGAAAATCAATGATAAACACTTTGAAGTGGTTGTTCGCCAAATGATGCGTAAAGTTGAGATTGTTGATGCGGGTGATACCTTATTCCTTGAAGGACAGCTTGTTCATAAAGACGAGTTCATCAAAGAGAATGATGCAATATTTGGAATGAAAGTCGTTGAAGATGCCGGTGACTCTGAAAATCTGAAACCAGGTCAATTAGTTACAGTACGCCAGTTAAGAGATGAAAATTCTCTACTTAAGCGTCAAGATAAGACCCTAGTTTCTGCTCGAGAGGCTATTTCAGCAACGGCAACTCCTATACTACAAGGTATTACAAGAGCATCTCTTCAAACCAAATCATTCATTTCTGCTGCATCGTTCCAAGAAACCACGAAGGTGCTTAATGAGGCTGCAGTTAATGGTAAGGTTGACGGATTAGAAGGACTTAAAGAAAACGTAATTGTTGGACATAAGATTCCTGCAGGTACTGGTCTCAGAGATTACGATCATATCATCGTAGGTTCTAAAGACGAGTATGAAGCTACCCAGCGCAATACATTCGTTGATGAAGAGGCGCTTAAAGCATAACTAATGGCTGAAAAAGACCAGAGTATAAATGTAGAGATTGATGAAAAAACCGCCGAGGGAATTTATTCTAACTTGGCGGTTATCAATCACTCGGCTTCTGAATTTGTTATTGATTTTGTGAGTATTATGCCAGCTACTCCTAAGGCAAAGGTGAAAAGTCGTATCATTCTTACACCAGAACACGCTAAAAAGTTAGTAAAGGCATTACAAACGAACATTCACAATTTCGAGAGTTCTCATGGTGAAATAAAAGAATACCAACAGCCTTCCATTCCTATTAGCTTTGGAAATATAGGAGAGGCTTAGCAAGTAAGAAAAAAGGGCGCCTAACAGGCGCCCTTTTTTTATTCCTCAAATTCTGAGGTGAAGTGAAATTGTATACTTGGATATTTCTGCTGAGCCATTTGAAGCGAAAATGAAGAATCGGCCAAAAACACAAGTTTGCCTGATTTATCGGTAGCTAGAAATTTTTGCTTTACCCGTTTGAATTCCTTGAATTCTTCGCTATTTGGAGTTTTTGTAGCGATCCAACAGGCTTTATGTATTGGGAAGTTTTCATAGGTACATTTTGCACCGTATTCATGTTCTAGTCGATATTGAATGACTTCATATTGAAGTGCTCCAACGGTTCCGATTACTTTACGTCCATTAATCTCTAAGGTAAAGAGCTGTGCGACACCTTCGTCCATTAACTGGTCGATACCTTTGAAGAGTTGTTTTGCCTTCATTGGATCGGCATTGTTAATATAGCGGAAGTGTTCAGGTGAAAAGCTTGGTATTCCTCGATAATTTAGGGATTCACCAGAGGTGAGGGTATCGCCAATTTTAAAGTTTCCGGTATCGTGAAGACCCACGATATCTCCTGGATAGGAAATATCTACGATCTCTTTCTTTTCTGCGAAAAACGCATTTGGACTAGAGAACTTTAAGTTTTTTTTGTGGCGAACGTGCAGATAGGGCTTGTTTCGCTCAAAAGTGCCTGAAACAATCTTAATAAAGGCCAAACGGTCTCTGTGTTTTGGATCCATATTGGCGTGAATCTTAAAAACAAATCCACTGAACTCCTTTTCTTCAGGCCGTACCAAGCGTTCTTCTGCAGCTTTTGGCCTTGGGCTCGGTGCGATATCAATAAAGCAGTCAAGTAGTTCTCGAACCCCGAAGTTATTTAAGGCCGATCCAAAAAACACCGGTTGTTGTGTGCCTGACAGATAGGCTTCTCTGTCAAACGCAGGGTAAACACCCTCAACGAGTTCAAGGTTTTCACGTAGCGTGTTCGCCGCTGCTGATCCCACTAGCGTGTCCAGTTCATTACTGTCAATATCATTAATAGCGGTCGTATCGGTGATATGTGTTTTACTGCTTCCGTCAAAAAGATTGACATTTTTTTCGTAACGATTATAGATTCCCTTAAAGTCATATCCCATCCCTATAGGAAAGCTGAGTGGACTGACTTTGAGCATTAACTTCTGTTCGACCTCGTCTAACAAATCAAAAGCATCCTTCCCTTCTCTGTCTAATTTGTTGATGAAGACAATCATTGGGATATTCCGCATTCTACAAACAGAAACTAATTTCTCGGTCTGTTCTTCGACTCCCTTCGCCACATCGATAACGACTATCACGCTATCTACGGCGGTCAGTGTTCGGTAGGTATCCTCAGCAAAATCTTTGTGACCTGGAGTGTCGAGAATATTGATTTTTATGTCTCGGTATTCGAAGGCGAGAACCGATGTTGCCACAGAAATACCTCGCTGTCGTTCGATCTCCATAAAGTCACTTGTCGCCGATTTTTTTATTTTATTGTTTTTAACGGCTCCGGCTTCTTGAATAGCCCCTCCGAAAAGGAGTAATTTCTCGGTCAAGGTTGTTTTACCTGCATCGGGATGTGAAATGATCCCAAAGGTTCGGCGTCTTAGAATCTCTTTTTGTAGTGACATAGATTAGCTTCTGGAGGGCAAAAATAGGGATAATTTTAAGTGGGATTCGGAGGGTATTACCGATAAAGAATTGACTAATTTTGAAACATGGAAAAGGAATACGTTATCCTAGTAGATTCTCAAGATAATGAGCTCGGTACTATGGAGAAAATTGAAGCCCATAAGAAGGCATTATTACACCGTGCCTTTTCGGTTTTTATTTTCAACAAAGATGGAGACTTGATGCTTCAGCGTCGAGCAGCCCATAAGTATCATTCACCGCTTTTGTGGACTAACACGTGTTGCAGCCATCAACGTCTTGGTGAATCTAGTATTCAAGCTGGAACACGCAGACTTCAAGAAGAGATGGGATTCTCTACCAATTTAGAGGAGAAATTTCATTTTATTTATCAGGCTCCTTTTGACAACGGACTTACTGAACATGAGCTTGATCATGTGCTTATTGGATATTATGATGGACAGCCCGAAATCAATCCTGAAGAAGTGAGTGAATGGAAGTGGATTACTCTTGATGAGCTTTCCGATCATATGAGTCAATATCCTGATCAGTACACCTCTTGGTTTAAGATCATATTTAATGAATTTTTAGAACAACTAAAGGCAGAGAAATGAGAGTAAAAGTAAGTAGACAAGCGCATTTTAATGCCGCACATCGGCTATATCGAAAGGATTGGACAGATGAGCAGAATCAAGAAGTTTTTGGGCTTTGTAATAATCCAAATTTTCATGGACACAACTACGAGCTTATTGTAAGTGTAACCGGTGAAATCGATCCAGATACCGGATATGTTATGGATATGAAGGTATTGAAAGATTTGATTAAGGCAGAAGTAGAGGAGGCTTTTGATCATAAGAATCTAAACATTGAGGTGCCGGACTTTCAGGATCTAATCCCAACTGCCGAGAATATTGCCGTGGTTATCTATCAAAAATTACGTCCGCACATTTCAGCCGAAAACGATATTGAGGTAGTGTTATACGAGACACCACGAAATTTTGTAACCTTTAAAGGGTAATAAATTTTTTTGTTTAACTTTTTCCTTACCTTAAACAAAATATAAGATTAGAATGGCAAGTATTAAAGCTTTAAAGAAAGAGATCAACTACGTTTTAGGCGAACTCATCGAAGCAGTATATCAGTGGGAGTCAGAGACGAAGAATCTCAATTCTGAAGCTGGAAATCAGATTATCGACCAATGTATTGAGGTTTACGATGAACTTATTGATCTTGTAAACGATAAAGAAGAAGCATCCTTGAAAAAGGATTATTACAATAAGGTTCGAGATTATCTTGAAAAAAAGGCGAATGAGATCGCTGATCAGATCAATCAACTATAAGTTGTGAACAGCCAATTATTGACTTAATTGGCTGTTAATTTTTTGTCCAAAACTTGAGTTTTTGATGTCTTCACTAAAGCTATTGAAGATAGAATCACGCCACTTAGGAGTTAACTCGTCGCCTTCTTCAGCGATTAAGTAAGCCGCAACATAGTTTTCAGGGTGTGTGAGTGCATAGTTTACGATAAACTGGTAACGTCTCAGATTATTAGTATTGCTCGCCTCAATAAGTGAATCAACAAACTTCTGGTTTTTTGCTTTCTCTGATTGCGATAGCTGTAGTAGTTCAAAATCTTTTGTGGCGAATTTGCTTAGCATTTGTTGAACTTTCTCGAATTCCTTCTGTTCACTTCCCGCAGTGATAACTGCTTTATTTTCAAAAGCGTTTAACTCGGTTTCGATATGAATATTGCCTGGTTCTGCAAAGAAGGGTATACGATCATTAAATTCAGATCCATCATTTTTATCTAAATAGGCGTAAAGTAATTCGGGCTGTGACAAATTGTGACCTAAAGAGTAGGTCGATGTCCCATTAGCTTGCACAGAATCTAGGTTTAATAAACCGCTTTCTGTTAATTTTTGAAGGTATAAATTTCCTTTCTTTAGTCCTTTAACTTCGATAGTTATTGTTGTATTTTTTGAGTCGGGAGCACAAGCCGATAAGGCTATTAGACCGAATAAACTGAACAGGATTTGCTTCATATAGCTAGTGAAATAAGTGGTAAATATCGTTAATTGAATTGATTCCTTAAAGGGTATAGGCGGCTTGTAATAATAAGGCACAAAGATATGCACCTATAGTTCCTGCAATATATCCGCAAATGGCAAGCAAAATACCAACTGAGCTAAGGCTAGGGTGAAAGCTAGCAGCGATAACGGGTGCCGAAGCAGCTCCACCTACATTTGCTTGACTGCCCACTGCAACAAAGAAATAGGGGGCTCTAATCCACTTGGCTACTAGGAAGAGTACTAGTGCGTGAATTCCTATCCAAATTGCACCAAGCACCAATAACTGAGGTTGTTCACCTATGGCTTTAAGATCGATTTGCATTCCAATACTTGCCACTAGTAGGTAGATAAAAACACTTCCGAATTTACTTGCTCCAATTCCTTCTAAAGACCGCATCCGAGTCTGTGATAGAAATAACCCAATTAGCGTAGCAATTAAAACCATCCATAGAAAAGGTGATGTGATGGAATAAAGGATATGCGACGGCTGCGTAAGAACTGGAAATAGTTGTGGTAGCGAATTACTGATTTGTTCACCTGCGAAATGTGAGAGTGAAACGGCCCCAAAGGATATACCTAGTAAAATCATTAGGTCAGGAGTGGTCGCAATACGCTTCACTTTTTTCTCATAGCCTTCCATTTTCAATACAAGCGATTGAATGGCGCTAGTATCGGCTTTTAGCCACTGATCAATACGGTCTTTTTTTCCTACGAGCACTAACAAAACGGCTAACCAAGTATTGGCTATGATCACATCGACAAGCACCATAGCACCATAAAGATTCTTGTTGTATTGAAACACTTCAAGCATTGCTGCTTGATTGGCACCACCTCCGATCCAACTCCCTGCAATTGTGGCTAAACCTCGCCAAATCGCATCTTGTCCTTGTAATTCAAGAAGCCCTGGCCAAATACTCCCAGTAATTAATAGAGCGATAGGGCCACCTAAAATAATACTACCTGTACCCACTGAAAAGAGGATTAGGGCTTTAGGTCCTAATTTTAGGACAGCCTTAAGGTCGATACCCAGGGTCATAAGAACTAAGGCAGCGGGCAATAAATATCTCGAGGCGACAAAGTAAATGCTTGACTTAGAAGGGTCTATCCATTCAAAAAATACAAAAACGGCGGGTAGTAAGTAGCAAAGAAGTACCCCAGGTACAATTTGATAGAAGGTTTTGAAGCGCGGAAGCGTTTGGGTATAGAAAACGAGCCCAAGAGTGAGCGCTAAGATTCCAAAGATGATCGTGTCTGACTGCATTAAATATTTAACCAGTAAGTTACTTTAAGATTTATAGAGCGATTTCTAGGTTCCCAATTACTTGAGAAGTAATTGTCATTGTATACAAGGAATAAGTCAGAAAGCGGAGCAAAACGCCATTGGAGACGCGAGTTGATCCCGAAGTTGTCGCGCTGGTTACTATATTGTAGGAGCGTCGACCAAAATAGACTTCGATTAAAGGTGTAATCGATTCTTGGGCTTACTAGGACAATGGTTGCCGCACCATAATCTTCAGGTAAATCGATTCGGTCCATATTCGAATTTAACCCGATGTTTAGCTTAGGTTGAATTCTAAGGTTCATCCGTGCTTCGATCGATTTGCGACTTCCATTAAAAAATTGTCCAATATCGGTTTGTAGGTTGTAAGAGAATATTTTTCTGCGATCGGACTGAAATTGCGCCCGTATACTTGAATACGAATATTCGCTATTGGCAGGTAACGCCGTTGCATCATCTTCTCCGGTTGGATTGAATTCGTCGGTTAAATACGTATAGCGATTGTTGAATGAAAATTCAATTTGACCTTGATTGATTAGCCGTCCTTCGTACCCAAAATTTCTGAGGTAGTCCGTTTGTTTATAGTCTAAGCTTACCACGTGGGTGTAGTTTTGGAAGGTGTCAAAACTGTGGCTGTTAAAAATTCCTTTTTTGGGCCAAATACGATAGCCAATTCTGCCGGCCCATTTAAAAATATCGGTTCTTGGGATGAAACCTAGATCGGACACGAACTCCCTATCGATATAGGAAAGGTCAATAAATCCATTCCATATCCGGGTATTATACTGAAGATTAGCACCCATCGAGAGGTTTCCATCACTGTCGTCTGGCGATATTGATTTATGGGTGTAGAATTTGCCTACATAAGTGTTGTCTGCAGAAGCTAAGTTATAATCAATACCCATTACCCGATTGTAGGCTAAACTTTCAGTGTCCTCTACGGAATTGCTTTGTCGATTAATAAAAAATGCAGCGATATTGGAACGACTGAAAACCTTGTGCTGCATGGCAAACATTGAATTGTTGTTCGATGGTATACCATTTGATAGATCACTTTCGGTTTGAATGGATAATACCCCCAATCGGATGTTGTCGTTGAGCTTTCCTGTAAGACGCATACCGGCAATAATTCCGTTTTCAATGGTGTTATCTTCTCGATCTTTTGCTATTCCAATCCGCCTTGAAAAAAATGGATTGGCATCTCTGCCGCCTCCAAAACCTCCGAATAAGTCATTATTGTCAATAAAAAATTGCCTCCGCTCTGGTAACGAAATTTCAAAGCGCGTGAGATTGGTGACAAAATTATCAACTTCAACTTGAGAAAAATCAGGATTGAAAGTCAGATCGAGATTCATACCCTTTCCGACAGGAATTTTAAAGTCACCTCCAAAACTAGATTGGCTTTCTCTGGGTTGTAATTCTTCAAAATTTTTGGCAGAGGTTGCTGCTATAAATGGGATTAGTGCGATTGAAGTACTGGAGTTTTCTAGTGGTTCTTCAAACACCATATCTCCCATGAATGCCAGATTGGCTATGATTTGGTTTTGCGGAATGCGCATCCATGTGGTATTCTCATTAGTTTGCATATCAAAGCGATAGGCATTAAACCGCCACTTTTTAACTCCGGAGCTAAATTTAAATGAGTTCATAGGAATGACAAACTCGGTACTGTAATATCCTGGCCCTACGAAAGTTTCTCCTCGCCATTTCACATCCCAGGAAGTGGTAAAAAACCGAAAATCTGATCCGCCATTTGTAATGAGTGCTTCGCGTTGTACACCAAACGGGTTTAGTCCAAACAAAAAGGCATTTTGGCCGTCATTGAAGGTGTCAAAAATGATGGAGATGTTATCGTTTCCCCCTGCGCGAAAGTCGCGCTGAAGGGAGTTTACAATGAATTGGTCGTTTACCGTATGCATTTTGATTCCCACATAAAGGAAGTCATTATTGTAAAACATACGAATTTCAGTGTCCTTAGTAGCTTGTAGACTATCGGTTGGGAAATACTGGAAGAAATCAGTACTAATCGGAAGATCTTCCCATAACGTATCATCGAGCTTTCCGTCAACTTTTATGGAGCCTTCCCTATATTTTACTTCGATTTCCTTGGAGCTATCCGATTGGCAGTACAGGATAGGTCCTATGCAGAAAACAAGTATACACTGAATAATATGCCTCATTAGGTAGAAACTAAAAGTCTTAAAATTAACAGATTCTATCGGGCCTCAGTGTTAAAATATATATTTGTCTAAAATTTCAAGAAGATGATTCGACTTCAACTACCGCTATTGATTGTACTGTTTTGCTCAACTACCCTATGGGGAAGATCACTTCCAGAAGCTATTGAGACTGCCAAACCGATATACTCGGCCACTACTACGGTTTGGGGGCAAACAGGACATAGGGTAGTAGGGTATCTTGCCGAAAGCAAGTTATCTCGAAAAGCACGGCGAAGAATCAATCAAATTTTAGACGGAGAAAGTCTAGCTTTTGTATCGACCTTCGCCGATGAAATAAAGTCGGATGATGCCTTTCGCAAATATGGGCCTTGGCACTATATAAATATTCCTCTAGATGCGACATACGATCCTGCTAACCGAACGGATCAGGGAGACCTTGCTTATGGAATTGAGCAGTGTATAGCCGTGCTTTCAGATCCGAAGGCATCTAGGTCTGACCTGCAATTTCATTTGAAATTATTGGTGCACTTAATAGGTGATCTGCATCAGCCTTTCCACATTGGACGCGAAGAAGATCGTGGAGGTAACGATATAAAAATTAGTTGGTTTTCTTCTAAAAGCAACCTCCATCGGCTTTGGGATTCTAATCTGATAGATTCCTACAGCATGTCTTATCGTGAACTCGGTGATGAATTACTCTCGCAATCTAGTGCCAAGCAGATCGAAATGTATGCTAAAGGAACCTATCTCGATTGGATTGAGGATTCACACCAGATCGTAGCAGAACTCTACAGCTCAGTTAAGCCCGATGAGCGATTGGCATACCGTTATAGCTATGACTATAATCCGGTTGTTTTTGAGCAGCTTAAAAAGGGTGGATATCGTTTGGCGACTTTATTGAATCAAATTTTCGACTAATTGCAGCTAGCGGCGTTTGGATATTTTATTTCCGGTAATCTGACGTTGGCGGGAACATTTAAATCTACCCTTTACTTGTTCTCGTAATTTAAGATGCTTCGTTGCTCGGCCCTGAACTCTTGCGCGCCACATTCTGAAACTCGATGGTTTCATTTCGCTTCTCATTAGCTGAATAGTTTCTTGCTCGCTTAGGCCAAATTGATAGGTGATAGCTTCGAATGGAGTTCTATCTTCCCAAGCCATTTCTATAATTCGGTCTATTTGAAGTGGGGTCAGTTCGTTTTTCATAGCGAATCAAAGATATAACGAAATGTAAGATTGATACGAGCCGCTGTAATTCGTTTTGACTTTGGTAGTTGGTGTTTGAAGTCGGATTGTGTTCTTCCACTCATGATTAATAAGCTGCCATGTTCGAGAGCTATTCTTCGCTTTTGCTCTGGGTTATTCTTGTGCTTTAGATCAAAATTTCTTTGGATTCCGAGGCTAATCGATGCTATAATGGGGTTAGGCCCGAGTTCCTTTTCGTCGTCTGAATGCCATCCATTGCTGTCATTTCCATCTCGGTAAAGATTAACTAGGCAACTGTTAAAAGCTTGTCCTGATACCTGTTCTACTTTCCGCTTTAATTCGAATAACTGAGAATCGAATGGGATAGGAGGTAAGGTTAAACCCGAGTAGGAGTACCCTTTTGAGCCTTCTGAAACCAAGAAGCAAAGCCGCGGTTGATCGTAGATCTTTCCGAAAACCTTGACCTTATCTTGTCTCCAATGCGCGCTAGTTTGTAAGCTTGTGAATAAGAAATCTGATTCTTCTTTGTTTAAAAAGTTCGAATAGTAGCTTAGTGATGCCGTTCCAATACTCAGATCTGTCATGCCTCAATTATATTTTTCATCTGATGCCGGTAACGAAGTGGCGCCACGCCAGTGAATTTTTTAAAAGATCTACTAAAATGTGAGAAGTTTTGAAATCCACATTCAAACGCAATTTCGGTAATAGGTAAGTTGTTTTCGGCTAATAATTTTGAGGCATGTACTAGCCGGTATTCGTTGACAAATTGAGTGAAGGTCTTACTGGTAGTTTTTTTGAAATAACGACAAAACGAGGGTTCGGTCATTCCGGCTAAATTCGAAATTTCCTCTAGTGAAATTGTTTCTTGATAATGGTTTTTGATGTAATTAAATATCTTGTTTATTCGATCATTATCGCTTACTTCGGTAGAAATACTGAACCCTTCTGCGTTTAATACCGTGTACTCATTTGAAGTGCTTAGATCGTGCAGGATGTCTAGTAACTTTAGTAGTCGTTTAAAATCAGGTAGATCGAGCATCGCTTCCATAGCCATTCCAACCTTTTGCTTAGTGACTCCATGAAATGCAAGTCCCTGTTTTGATAATTCAAAAAGGTCATTGATGGCAATCATTTCGGGTATGTCGAAAAAATTGGGTCCTAAAAAATCTTCTTTGAATTGAACTAGGGTCTCCTTTTTATTTCCTGTGAACCGGTCTGTAAACCCGCAATGAGGCAGGTTTTTCCCAATAAGAATAAGATCTCCATCGGAAAAGTAGGACATATGCGAACCAATTTGACGTTTGCCTGCTCCTCCATTGATGTAAACTAATTCTATTTCAGGATGGTAATGCCAACTCTTGTAATGATTAATATTTCGCTCGTCAAAGCTCTGCAGTGCGAATGAATTACCAAATACAGGCGTAATTACCTCGAATGCCAGCGGATGTGTTCCCATACAATCAAATTCTTTTACCTCTCAAAATTACACTTGAATTGCTTAGAAATAAATAAAATGACAGGTATTCTTTGTGTTTGATGTTAAAATAGTGCATAAACTTGATAATCTACGTATAGCTCTAGGCTTAACTCTGGAAGTACTTTTGTCTTATCAATCAGAATCATCAATCAAAAAACGAATAGTTATGAAAAAAGTATTTTTTAGTCTTGCGCTTGTCCTTGCTTCGGCAAGTGCGTTTGCTGCTCCTACAACTGTGGTTTCTTCTACCAGCTTTGGTGTTGAGTCTTCGGTACTTTCTCTAGATCCTGTTTTTAAAAGAAAAGGAGATAAAATGCTGATCAGCTTTTTAAATGCTGATCAGGTAATGGTAGAAATTCGCGTACTAGATAGCCAAAACAATGTGGTTTACAAGGAGCGTGTTGCTGGAGATTTAATCGTTGAAAAAGCTTTTGATTTTTCTAAAGCCTTCAATGATTCGTACAAAATTGTGGTTGCCTACAATCAGTCTGCTTTCGAGCAAATTGTAAAAGTGCAATAGTTTAGTTAATTGTTAAGGTAAAAAAGGCCCTTCAATCGAAGGGCCTTTTTTTTGGATCTAATTTTAAGATTATTTAATAAGATCTACGCTGCGTTTAATAAAAGCGCTAAGCTCAGCTCCTTTTAAAACTCCCTTAGAGAGGCGAGCAAGATCAACAGCCTGCTTAATTAGCTTTTCTTTCTTTTTATCTGTTTTACTCTCTAAGATTTCGGTTGAAAGCGGATGATTCGTATTGATCACAAGGTTATACATGTCAGGGAAGTTTCCAGATCCCATAAATCCGCCACCTCCGGTTTTTTGCATATCCTTCATTCTGCGCATGAATTCTGGTTCGGTGAGCATAAAGGGCAGAGCGTCGCTGCTTAATGCTTCGGTCTGAACTACATAACCAGATTCTTTAGTCACCTCAGTGACCTTATCTTTTAATGCAGTGATTTGTTCTTCGGAAAGCTTCGAGATTCGTGAGTCCTCTTTCTTGATTAGATTCTCAACTGCATCGGCATCGACTCGGCTAAAGGTTACGTTTTCTTTTGATCCTTCTAGTTTTTGCATTAAATGAGGTGCAATTGGGCTATCAAGAAGTAACACAGTATATCCTTTTTCCTTCGCTGCTTCGATATACGAATATTGCTCTTCTTTATTCGTAGCGTAGAGCAGTACAAGTTTGCCATCTTTATCTCTGTGAAGCTCTTTTATTTGAGTCTCTAGCTCTTCAAAGGTCAAATAGGAGTTGTCTACGGTCGGATACAGCGCAAATTTTTCGGCCTTTTCAAAGAATTTTTCTTCGGTAAGCATTCCGTATTCAATGACAACTTTGACATCATTCCATTTAGATTCAAAGCCTTCTCTGTCTTCTTTGAATAAAGAGGTCAGTTTATCGGCAACCTTTCTGGTGATATAGGCGCTGATTTTCTTAACAGCGCCGTCGGCCTGAAGGTATGATCTAGATACATTCAGTGGAATATCTGGCGAATCAATCACCCCACGTAACATGGTTAAGAATTCGGGAACGATACCCTCTACATTATCAGTTACAAAAACTTGATTTTGATAGAGTTGAATTCGGTCTTTCTGAATATTCAAGTCGTTTGAAAGCTTCGGAAAGTATAGTATACCCGTCAGATTGAACGGATAATCAACATTTAGGTGTATGTTAAACAGGGGCTGCTCGAACTGCATTGGATACAATTCGCGATAAAAATTTTGGTAATCTTCTTCTTTGAGCTCGGAAGGCGCCTTTGTCCAAGCCGGATTTGGGTTATTAATGATATCATCTACTTCCTTTGTTGGTGCCGGGTCTTCCTCTTTTGCACCTTCAGGTTTTGGGAGGGTCTCAACGCGAGTGCCCATCTTAATAGGAATAGGCATGAACTTGTTATACTTTTCAAGTAGACGTCGGATGGTGCTACTTTCTAGATAGTCTTTTGAATCATCTGCAATATGCAAAATGATTTCTGTCCCACGATCTGCTTTGTCGCTTGGCTCAAGTGAGAATTCGGGTGATCCATCGCAGCTCCAGTGAACTGCAGGAGTATCGGTATAACTCTTTGTTATAATTTCAACTTTATTCGCAACCATAAAGGCAGAATAAAACCCAAGACCGAAGTGTCCGATAATACCGCTATCCTTTGCGCTGTCTTTGTATTTATCTAAAAATTCTTCCGCACCAGAGAAGGCTACTTCATTAATATATTTTTTAACCTCTTCTTCGCTCATACCAATACCTTGATCGATAATGTGAAGGGTATTGTTATCCTTATCTATTTTGATTTCAATTTGCGGGTTTCCATATTCGACGGAAGCCTCTCCGATATTACATAAATGCTTGAGCTTTAACGTAGCGTCGGTTGCATTAGAAACGAGTTCTCTCAAGAAGATTTCTTGGTCGCTGTACAGGAATTTCTTAATTAAGGGAAAGATGTTGTCTACCGAGACATTGATTTTACCTTTTTCCATATTAAATACATTTTGATTTCCAATAACTAGTCAAAAAGAATACCAAATAGAGAAGTGTGTGACAAACTGACAGCGGAAAAAAGAAATGAAAATTTGTTTAATTTTTCTTTTTAATTAATAAACAAAACGTATCTTTGAATTGTTGTGGAGATTTTGCTATGAAAAAGAACGCACAACAAGTTTATTTATTGGTTAGGTTGTTGAAAACGCGTTGGCTGAATCAGTCGGCGCGTTTTCGTTTTAATTAAACTTTCACTTCGTTTATTGTTTATTGTTGCGTAATTTTGAATAAACAAAATAGTTATGGCAAAAGCAGCAACCAAATCGAAAATAACACACTCTAAGCAAGACATTATTAGTTTCTACATGAACTATTGTTTAGAGCACGAGAAAACTCCTCGATCAGTTTTTAAGTTCTGCAAAGCACTTGAAATTGAAGAGTCTGCTTTTTATGCCCATTTCGCTTCACTAGAAGCTTTGTCTGCTTCAGTATGGCTTGCTTTTCACGAAAACACAATAGAAACGCTTGCAAAAGACAAACAATACGAAAACTATGATCGCAGAGTGCAATTGCTATCATACTATTTTGCCTTTTTTGAATTGCTCACACTCAATAGAAGCTATGTGCTGTTTTCCTTGAAAGAGACTTCAGGTGTTGAAAGTCTTAAAAAGCTAGCGGTTTTATCTGAGCTTCGCAAAGGATTCTTAGCCTTCATCAAACCATTTATTACTGCTGGAAACGAAGAAAAGAAGTACTCGTTTACCAAGTTCAATGAAGGTATTTTTTCAGAAGCCGCTTGGGCGCAGTTTTTGTTCCTTCTAAAATTCTATCTCGAAGACCGTTCACCTGCTTTCGAAAAGACAGACATTGCTATTGAAAAGTCGGTCAATACGGTTTTTGACTTATTTGATAATACCCCGCTCGAAAATGTTCTTGATTTTGGCAAATTTTTAGCTAAAGAGGTGTTTTCTAAATGAAGACACTCGATTCTATACCCACCTCGAAATTAGAACGAGCCAGTAAGTTGGTTGGTACTGGTGTTAAGATCGGAGGAAATTATCTAAAGTATTACGGAAAAAGTCTGATCAATCAAGAAGAGGCTAAAGAGCAGTTAGATCAGGATAACGCGACTGACATCTACGACGGTCTGAAAACATTAAAAGGCAGCGCCTTAAAAGTTGCTCAGATGCTCAGTATGGAGCGTAATATCTTACCTAGAGCCTATGTGGAGCGATTCTCATTATCTCAGTTTTCTGTTCCTCCACTTTCGGGTCCACTAGTGCGCAAGACTTTTAAGCGTTACATCGGAATTGATCCTGAATCATTTTTTGACTCATTTGATTTTGATGCCATTAATGCAGCCTCGATCGGACAAGTCCACAAGGCTGGTATAGGCTCGCTTGAGTTAGCGGTAAAAATACAGTATCCGGGGGTAGCCGAGAGCATCTCTTCTGATTTGGCATTGGTAAAGCCCATTGCGCTTCGCATGTTTAATTTGAGTTCTAAGGAATCAGAAAAATATTTCCAGGAGATTGAGGAAAAACTAAAAGAAGAGACCGATTACAATCACGAGCTTTCTATGAGTCTTATGATTACTCAAAAGGCGAATCATATCGAAGGTGTTCGTTTTCCGAAGTATTATCCTCAGTGGTCTTCCGAGCGTGTTCTCACCATGGATTGGATGACGGGTGTGCCGCTTGGACAATACACTAAATTAGATTTTTCTCTAGAAACAGGAGATCAATTAGGACAGGCCTTATGGGATTTTTACATGTATCAGATTCATGGTCTTAAGGCGGTGCATGCTGATCCCCATCCGGGTAATTTCTTAGTGAGTCCTGAAAACCAGCTTATTGTAATCGACTTTGGATGTATTAAAGAAATTCCAGATTCGTTCTACACGCCTTACTTTGAACTAGCTGATGCGAGTTGCCTGGGTGATTCTAGATTATTTACCGAAAAATTGTACGAGCTTGAAATGCTCATACTTTCAGATAGTGACGCTGAGATTTCGTACTTCACTAAACTGTTCACAGAAATGCTGCAGCTCTTTACTGCTCCATTTAATGCTGATAAATTTGACTTTGCGGATCCTGAATTTTGGGAAGGTATAGGTAAAATGGCTGAGTTTTTTTCACAAGACCAAACTATTCGCAAAATGAACGCCAACAGGGGTTCAAAGCACTTTTTGTATATGAATAGAACCTTTTTTGGTTTGTACAATTTGTTGTATGATTTAAAGGCAAAGGTCGATACGCAGCGCTACAAGCGGTATTTGTCAAATTAACCTTAATTTTAAGGTTGCTTATCTAATCTAATCACGTATGAACGCTTTTATTAAGGGTTTAGGTTACTACGTTCCAGAACAAGTAGTTACCAATGATGACCTATCTAAGATCATTGAAACTAGTGATGAATGGATCACCGAAAGAACAGGTATAAAACAGCGTCGGTACGCGGTTAAAGGAAAGGACACTACAACTTCAATGGGTGTTGAAGCAGCAAAAGTTGCCATTCAGCGAGCTGGAATTGATAAAAATGAAATTGATTTTATCATATTCGCCACCCTTAGCCCCGATTATTACTTTCCTGGGCCGGGTGTTCTTGTTCAACGTGACTTAGGGATTGGTACAGTGGGTGCGCTTGATGTCCGTAATCAGTGCTCTGGATTCGTTTACGCCCTATCCATTGCGGATCAATACATCCGTTCAGGAATGTATAAGAACATTTTAGTGATTGGTTCTGAATTACACAGTCACGGATTGGATATGACTACACGCGGAAGATCGGTCTCGGTAATTTTTGGAGATGGGGCTGGAGCTGCGGTTGTGTCTAGAAGTGAAAATGACAATCGAAAAATTCTTTCTTCACATTTGCATTCTGAGGGTGCTCATGCAGAGGAGCTCTCCCTTATTGCTCCTGGAATGGGTAAGCGCTGGGTGACTGATATTTTAAAAGATAACGATCCAGATGATATTTCATATATGCCCTATATGAATGGTCAATTTGTATTCAAAAATGCGGTGGTTCGATTTGCTGAAGTGATTAAGGAAGGACTCTCACATAACGGCCTTCAGGCTTCGGATATCGATCTATTAGTTCCGCATCAAGCTAATCTTCGTATTGCTCAATTTATTCAGTCCAAATTTGGTCTTTCTGATGATCAGGTGTACAACAACATCATGCACTATGGAAACACTACGGCGGCCTCTATTCCTATAGCACTTACTGAGGCTTGGGAAAAAGGAAAAGTGAAAGAGGGCGATCTAGTGGTACTCGCTGCCTTCGGAAGCGGGTTTACCTGGGGTAGTATAATTATGCGTTTTTAGATCTTCCGAGGAAGAGTAATATAAAAGTGATCAATCCATTTAGCGGTAATAATTCGTAACCCAGTTTGTATCCGCCAAGTAAACTAGAAGAATAGTTGGCGATTAGGGTAATAAGTACTACCGAACCGAGGGTGATTGGAAAAACATACGTATCCTGTATGTTGTGTTTTGTTAGTAAACCAAAAGCAAACAGCCCTAAGAGTGGTCCATAAGTGTAACCCGCAAAAGTTAGTAAACTGTCGATTACATTTTGATTAATCCAATAACTGAAGGCTATAATGACTAGAATCAAAATAACTGCTAGGACAAAATGAACTTTTTTTCTAGTTCGAACGGCTGTAGCTGCTTCTTTTTTTTCTAATCCTAAAAAGTCGAAACAAACCGAAGTAGTGAGAGCGGTAAGAGCACTATCTGCACTGCTGTATGCGGCAGCGATCAGTCCTAGAAAAAAGGAAATTGAAACAAGAGGTCCTAGATTTCCATTTAATGCGATCTCAGGATAAAGCAGGTCTGTTCTCGGAGATCCGTTTTGAAAAGGTATTTGAATCTGTTTTAATTCGGCATACGAAAAAAGGAGCGCGCCTAAGAAAACAAACAGTGCAGTTACTGCCACTAGAACAATGCTGAAACTGATCATATTAAGCTGTGCCTGCTTTAGATTTTTACAACTCAGGTTTTTTTGCATCATGTCTTGATCAAGACCGGTCATACTTACGGTGATAAATATTCCGCCCAAGATGGACTTTACAAAGTAATTACTCTGTAGTGGATTGTCGAGTACCCATATACTGCTTTTAGAGGTGAACGATTCGCTTTGAATATATTCCCAAAAGCTCAGTTCAAGACTGTCAAGAAGTAGGTACACGCTGAGACCAACGCTAATCAACATAAATAGCGTTTGTAACGTATCAGTAAGCACGATAGTCTTAATACCACCTCTGTAGGTGTAGGCGTAAATTAGGGCGACCGAAATAACAACCGTGCCCTCCAAGGGTACTGCGAGGGGTTCAAATACGTAGTTGTGTAGCACTAGTGCCACTAAATAAAGGCGGAAAGAAGCTCCAATTATTCGCGAGACTAGAAAGTAAAAGGCTCCTGTTTTTCTTGCCTTATCTCCGAATCGATCACTTAGATAGCTGTAAATAGAAGGAAGTTCAAGTTTGTAATAGACCGGTAAAAGAATGTAGGCCACTATAAGGTATCCGATAAAATAACCGGCGACCACCTGCAAATAAGAAAAATTGCTTTCGCCAACCCAGCCGGGAACTGATATAAAGGTGACCCCAGAGAGTGAGGCGCCAATCATGCCAAAGGCTACTAGGTACCAAGGAGCTTTAGAATTTGCTTTAAAAAATGCGTCTGACGAATCATTCCGTCCGGTTATGTAGGATAGGATGAAGAGTAGACCAAAATAACTGATCAGAAGAATTAATATTTGAGTGGGATTCATGCGTTGACTATCCTATTTTTGGAAAATGGAATTTGGCTCAAAGTTATTAGAAAATGCGGTTAATGAAATTTCTCAGCTTCCTGGGATAGGTAAACGCAGTGCACTTCGTTTAGCGCTTCATTTACTGAACCGTCCGGTTACGCAATCTGAAGATTTAGCTAGAGCTATCCTTGCACTTCGGGAGCAGGCTAAACATTGTGAAATCTGTAATGCCCTTTCCGATGAATCGATTTGTCAGATTTGTAGTGACCCGAGAAGAGATGCGACGCTTATCTGTGTGGTAGAAGATATTCGAGATGTTTTAGCCATTGAAGCTACTTCTGAATTTAAAGGACGTTATCACGTACTCGGAGGTAAGATATCACCAATGGATGGTGTTGGCCCTTCTGACTTAAGCATAGACTTATTGCTTCAGAGGGCTGGTCAAACCGAAGTTAGTGAACTTATTTTTGCGCTGAGCTCTACCATGGAAGGCGATACTTAGACACGCATCTCCTTCGCCTCCGCTCCCAGAGCCCTCATCGCACCTACTGT